>CAZMLX010000041.1:7474-13894 GCA_964567275.1 uncultured Thiopseudomonas sp.
CGTCTGCACGCCGGCCACGCTGCACCAGTTGCCGACGTTGCCCGGGGCCAATACCGGGGCCGTCATCCTCGACAGTCAGCAGCAACTGCCGGGTTGATACCGACAGCCGCAACCGTACCTGCCCGGCAGCCCACTTGCCGGCATTGTCCAGCAGGTTGCCCAGTAATTCGAGTAGGTCATCACGATCAAAGGGCAGGCGCAAGCCGGCTTGCGCCTGGTAGTCGAAGCGCACGTGACTGCCATGTATCTGCTGCAGCAGTTGCAGCAAGGCGGGAATTTCCTCGTCACAGACAAACAGCAGCCCGCCATGCTGTTCGCCCGCCATCCGCGCACGGCTCAGCTCACGGCCGATACGCTGTTCAATCATCTGCAACTGTTCCTGCAGCAATTGCGCCAGCCCGGGCTGTTGCTGCAACTCCGGCCTGGCCAGCAGGCTGTTCAACACCGCAAGGGGTGTTTTCAAGGCATGGCCCAGATTGCCGGCGGCACTGCGCGAGCGTTTCAGCTGCTCGTCAATATGTGCCAGCAGATGATTGACCTGCCTGACCAGAGGCTGCATTTCCTCCGGTACCTGCCCGGTCAGCTGGCGGCGCTGGCCACTTTCCAGCTCCCGCAACTGTTGTCTGGCCTGCTCCAGCGGTTTCAGCGCCCGGCGAATCAACCACCACTGCAACAGGCCGATGACCAGCAATGCCAGTGCGCCCCCGGCCAGCCCCCGTATACGCAGGCGCTGGAAACGCTCCAGCAGCGGCTGATAATCCTCGGCCACGGTCACCAGCACGTCGCTGTCATCCAGCCGGTAACGGGCCTGATAGCTCAGCAACTGTTGCTGGTCCGGACCGGCAAACAGCTGACCTTGCGCCGGTTGTTGTGACGGCCAGGGAAAATCCCACAGCGAGCGGGAGCGAAACTCCTCATCATTGATGCGGATGATGAAATACTGCCCTGAGAAAGGTTGCAGGTAGCGGGCATCATGGTGGCGCAAATTGACCACCAACTCGTTATCCTCATCCCGAATCAGGGAAAACAACAGGCTTTGCGCCTGCTGTTGCAGCTGCTGGCCGGTGTACTGGCGCAGGCTGTGATCCAGCCAGAGCAGGCCGAACTGGGCCAGCAGCACGCCGGTCACCAGCAGCATTAGCACCAGCCGTGACAACAGATAGCGGGCAATCGAGCCTTTCATGCCGGCAAGCCGCCAAACAGGTACCCCTGGCCGCGACGGGTTTCAATGCATTCCCGGCCCAGTTTGCGTCGCAGGTGGCTGACATGCACCTCGACCACATTGGAGTCCGGTTCTGTTTCACCGTCATACAGGTGCTCCTGCAAGTGGCTTTTACTCAGCAACTGCCCTGGATGCAGCATGAAATAGCGCAGCAGGGCAAACTCCGCCGCAGTCAGTTCAACCCGTTGCCCGTCCAGCATGGCACACTGGCAGGCTTCATCCAGAGTGATGCCATGGACATGCAGCTGGCTGCTGTTGCTCTGGCCATGGCTGCGCCGCAACAACGCCTGAATGCGCAACAGCAGTTCTTCGGGATGGAAGGGCTTGCACAGATAGTCATCGGCACCTGCTTTCAGCCCGTCAATGCGCTCGCTCCAGCTGGTGCGGGCGGTCAGGATCAGAACCGGCAGGTCCAGGCCGTCACGACGCCACTGACGCAACACGTCCAGTCCGGACAGTCCCGGCAAGCCCAGATCCAGAATCACCAGGTCATAGGGCTCAACGGCACCCTGAATCAGCGCATCACGGCCATCGGCCAGCCAGTCGGGCGCATACCCCTGCCGCTTGAGGCTGGCACACAGCTCATCGGCAAGGGCCACGTTATCCTCCACCAGTAACAGGCGCATGTTCAGTCCTCGTATATTTTTTGCTTGACCAGCTCACCGCTTTGCGCATCGAAATACAGCTTGTACACCTGGCCACTGCGATCCAGCAGCTGCAGCTTGTACAGGTAACGGCCATGCTTGTGCCTGAGCTTCATATCTAGCAAGCGCGCGTCCGGATGGCTGGCAATGGCAGAGTCCAGTAACTGCTGCACGGGCAGGATCTCACCCTGCCGGCTCATGCGCAATGCCTGCTCATGATCCAGATGATGAGCCTGGCTGCTGACTGCAACCAGCAAGCCGATGATGGGAAAGAACCTATGCATCTTGATATCCACAACTGCCTGATCTGCACACAAGCGTATAGCCGCAAGCTGAAGCGAGCCTGAATCGGCCATTCAGCTTGATTTAAGCCGCCGGGCCTATCCTGTAATCAGTAGAAAAAAGGAGCTTCCGATGAAAAAGCTGATTTGGGGTACCGTACTGGTTGCACTAGCTGCCTGGCTGTTGCCGGCGGCTGGCCTGTTCGCCGGCTGGGATATCTGGGCCTGGCGCAAACAACTGATTTACTTCACCGGACTGGCGTCATTTTTGCTGATGACGCTGGTGATGCTGCTGGCGGTCAGACCACAGTGGCTGGAAAAACCGCTCGGCGGCCTGGACAAGATGTACCGCCTGCACAAGTGGGCCGGCATCTGGTCGGTAGTGCTTGCGCTGCTGCATTACGGCATCAAGCTGGCCAAAGGCCCCATGCTGACGCTGTTCGGCGAGGCCACCGGGGAGCAGCGCATCAGGACCTTTCTGGAAGTTTTCCGCGGCAGCGCCAAGGACCTCGGCGAATGGTCGGTGTGGATCTTTGCCGTGATGATCCTGCTGGCGCTATGGCAGCGCCTGCCCTATCACCTGTGGCGCTACGTGCATAAAGCAATGCCAGTATTTTACCTGATCATCGTTTATCACGGCATTGTGCTGACTCCCGCACAATGGTGGCTGCAACCCGGCGGCGCGCTAATCCTGGCGGCCAGCATCGCAGGCAGCTGGTGTGCCCTCATCTCCCTGACAGGGCGCATTGGCCGCACCAGCACCCACACAGGTCATGTACTCGCCGTGCGCCAGCTGCTGACAGATACGCTTGAAGTAGTGTGCCAGCTGGGCCGCAACTGGCGGCACGCCCCCGGACAATTTGCCTTTGTCACCTTCGACCGGCTGGAGGGCCCGCACCCCTTCACCATAGCCAGCTCGGACTGCAGGGATGGCCAGGTCAGGTTTGCCATCAAGGGGCTGGGAAACTACACCGAAAAACTGGTCAGTAGCATCCGTGCCGGCCAGCCGGTTACCATCGAAGGCCCTTATGGATGCTTCACCACCCCGCAGCCGGAAGACGGGCAGGAGCAGATCTGGATTGCTGCCGGGATTGGCGTGACACCTTTCATCGCCTGGCTGGAAGGCTTGCAGGACTCGCCCGCAGCAACCCCCGTAGCCAGCCTGTACTATTGCACCAAAAACGAGCAGGAAGCCGTATTCGCAGCACGCTTGCAGCAATTGTGCGAACGGCTGCCCGGTATCACCCTGCATCTTCACTTCAGTCAGCGGGATGGCTACCTGACAGCAGAGCAGCTGCTGGCAGGCAAGACTGCTGCGGTCAAAGTCTGGTTTTGCGGGCCGGCGGCTTTTTCCGACAGCCTCAGGCACGGAATGGAAAAGCTGGGCATGGACCTGCGCAACTTTCATCAGGAACTGTTCCAGCTACGCTAGTGGCCTGAACGGCTAGTTCGTTAACTCAAGTTCGGATGGCTGGGGGTTCGGGGCAAGGCGCTGTGACGAGTCATAGCGGGGCTATGGCGAGGAGCAGCAACGCAGCATCGGAGCCTCAGACGCCGAAATTGACTAATGAAATTAGCCGTACAGGCACTAGTGCCCCGCACATTTACCCGCAAGGGCTGCCTTGTGCTGCAGCCTTCCTTACAGATACGGCAGCAGCACAGGCTCCGGCAGCAGCTGACCCGAAGCCTGTCACCGCCTTTCACACCCGTTTCGACAGCCACTCAGCCGCAGCACCGGCTGCGTTTTTTGTTTCAAATCGTATTTTTTCCTTGCCAACATGAGGTATTAACCTTTAAAAAGACCGGCTAATAATTTTCTGTCGGAGCCTTTTGCACCGGTCCAGGGCCAATCCATCCTTCTGCACATCTGCACCAGGAGCCCATGCTGTTACTTGTCCTCATTCTCACCCCCTTCATCGGCTGCATACGGGCCGCCCTGCAGCCTTCCAGCGAACGCAGCCGTGAAGCCTGGCTGGCCGCTGCCGTCGGCCTGATTGGCCTGGCGATTCTTGCCTTCCAGTTTCCGCAGATCAGCCAGGGCGAAGTATTGCGCTACCAGATCGACTGGATGCCGGCCTACGGGCTGAATCTGGTGCTGCGCATGGACGGTCTGGCCTGGCTGTTCAGTTTGCTGATTGTCGGCATCTTCCTGCTGGTGGTGCTCTATGCCCGCTATTACATGTCGCCGCAGGACCCGGTACCGCGCTTTTATGCCTTCCTGCTGGCCTTCATGGGCGCGATGCTGGGCGTGGTGCTGTCGGGCAATCTGGTGCAGCTGGTGCTGTTCTGGGAGCTGACCAGCCTGAGCTCGTTTTTGCTGATCGGCTACTGGCACCACCGCAGCGATGCCCGCCGTGGCGCACGGATGGCATTTACCGTTACTGCCAGCGGCGGCCTGTGTCTACTCGCTGGCGTACTGATGCTGGGCCATGTCGCCGGCAGTTACGACCTTGACGTGGTGCTGGCCGCCGGCGACACCCTGCGTGCCCATGCCTGGTACCGTCCGATACTGCTGCTGATTGCGCTGGGTGCGCTGACCAAGAGCGCCCAGTTTCCATTCCATTTCTGGCTGCCGCATGCCATGGCGGCACCCACGCCGGTGTCGGCTTATCTGCACTCGGCGACCATGGTCAAGGCCGGCATCTTTCTGCTGATGCGGCTGTGGCCGGTGCTGTCCGGCACCCCCGAATGGACCTGGCTGATTGGCGGTGCCGGTGTGGCAACCCTGATGCTGGCCTCCTTCATCGCAATTTTTCAGCACGACCTCAAGGGCCTGCTGGCCTATTCCACCCTCAGCCATCTGGGCCTGATCACCGCCCTGCTCGGCATGGGTACGCCGCTGGCGATGGTGGCGGCAATTTTCCACACGCTCAACCACGCCACTTTCAAGGCTTCGCTGTTCATGGCCGCCGGCATCATCGATCACGAAAGCGGCACCCGTGACATGCGCCAGCTGCGCGGCCTGCGCCATCTGATGCCGATTACCGCGACGCTGGCGATTGTCGCCTCGGCGGCGATGGCCGGCGTGCCCTTCCTCAACGGCTTCTTGTCGAAGGAAATGTTCTTTGCCGAAACCCTGCTGGTCGGCAGCAGCAGTAACTACTGGATGGCCTTTGCCGCCGTAGTGATGGGCATTTTCAGCGTGGCCTATTCGCTACGCTTCATTTATGTGTTTTTCGGCCGTCCTGCCAGTGACCTGCCACGCACGCCGCACGAGCCGCCACGCTGGATGCGCTTTCCGGTCGAGGTGCTGGTGGTGCTCTGCCTGGCAGTGGGCATGATGCCGGCCCTCAGTGTCGGCCCGCTGTTGCAGCTGGCTGCGCAAGCAGTACTGGGCGAGCAGTTACCACACTACGATCTGGCGGTCTGGCACGGCATCAACCTGCCGCTGGTGATGAGTTTCATCACCCTGACCGGCGGCGTGTTGCTGTATGCCGTCCTGAGCCGGCGCTTCAATCTGGCACAGAGCAGCCGGCCACCGCTGCTGCACCGCATCAATGGCCAGCGGCTGTATGAGTCGCTGATGCTGGGGCTGCGCAGTGGCGCTTCACAGCTGGAAAAACTGCTCGGCACCCGCCGCCTGCAACCCCAGCTGGTGCTGCTGGTGTCGGTCTGCCTGGCGGCCGGCGTGGCGGCTGCCATCAGCCTGCCTTCGGTCTGGACAGCTGCACATAGCACGCCGCTGGATCTGCCCTTTGCCCTGCTGTGGCTGCTGGGTTGTGTCTGTGCCGTGGCGGCGGCCTGGCAGGCCAAGTATCACCGACTGTCGGCGCTGGCGCTGGCCGGCGGTGCGGGGCTGGTGGTGTGTCTGACCTTTTTGCTGCTGTCCGCCCCCGACCTGGCACTGACCCAGCTGATGGTAGAAACCGTCACCACCGTGCTGATTCTGCTCGGCCTGCGCTGGCTGCCGCCGCGCCAGCCGCAGCTGGCACCCAGCCCGCGCTCGGCACGCACCGCCCGTTTGCGCCGCAGCCGTGACCTGCTGCTGGCCATTCTATCCGGGCTGGCGATGGCGGCCATCAGCTATCTGGTGCTGATGCTGCCGGCTGCGCCCGGCATCAGCCAGTTCTTCCTGGAACAGGCGGTGCCGCAAGGCGGTGGTACCAACGTGGTCAACGTACTGTTGGTGGACTTCCGCGCTTTCGACACCCTTGGCGAAATCAGCGTGCTGGCAATTGTGGCGCTGACCGTCTATGGCCTGCTGCGCCGTTTCCGCCCGGCGGCAGAAAGCATGGCGCTGCCACCGCAGCAAACCAACCCGGCCGACCCGGCG
>CAZMLX010000042.1:0-1081 GCA_964567275.1 uncultured Thiopseudomonas sp.
GCACCAAACACGCGACCGGATTTGCCGCGAATCAGCTCGGGCACGTCGGGGTTTTTCTTTTGCGGCATGATCGAGCTGCCGGTGCAGAAACGGTCCGGCAGGTTGATAAAATTGAACTGCGCCGAAGCCCACATCACCAGCTCTTCGGAAAAACGTGACAGGTGCATCATCGCCAGGCTGGCGGCGGCGCAAAACTCGATGGCAAAGTCCCGGTCGGACACGCCATCCAGCGAGTTGCCGGAAATAGCTTCAAAGCCCAGCAGCTCGCAGGTGACGGTGCGGTCAATCGGATAGGTGGTACCCGCCAGTGCCGCACTGCCCAGCGGCATGCGGTTGGTCCGTTTGCGGCAATCGACCAGACGCTCGTAATCACGGTTGAGCATCTCGAACCAGGCCAGCAGGTGGTGACCGAAGGTAACCGGCTGGGCGGTTTGCAGGTGGGTAAAGCCGGGCATGATGGTGTCGGCTTCACGCCCGGCCAGCTCCAGCAGGCCCTGCTGCAGACGGGTAATCTCCGCCAGAATCAGGTCGATCTCGTCACGCAGCCACAAACGGATATCGGTGGCCACCTGGTCGTTGCGGCTGCGGCCGGTGTGCAGTTTTTTGCCGGTAATGCCGATGCGCTCGGTCAGGCGTGCCTCGATGTTCATGTGCACGTCTTCAAGGTCAGTGCGCCACTCGAACTGGCCAGCCTCGATTTCCTGCTGAATGGCACCCAGGCCTTCTTCAATGGCTTTCAGCTCGTCAGCATTGAGCACACCCACTTTAGTCAGCATTTTGGCATGCGCCAGCGAGCCCATGATGTCGTGACGGTACAGGCGCTGGTCAAAATCGACGGAAGCGGTAAATCGGGCAACAAAGGCGTCCACTGGCTCGCTAAAACGGCCACCCCAGGACTGGTTGGTCTGTTCGGTTTTCTGGTTTGCGCTCATGGTGATTCCGGTACGGGTTAAAACATGGGCGCATCATAACAGATGGTGAGCTTTTTAGGCGTTGCCTGACCCGCTCAGGGCTGACGCTGCACATTGGATTGTCGAATACCCAGCCGTATTCGCCGCCTTGGCACCATGGGGCCAGGCGA
>CAZMLX010000042.1:1091-13838 GCA_964567275.1 uncultured Thiopseudomonas sp.
ATCGGCTGGATAGCTCAGTTCGGGAGTGCCCATCCAGCCCCGGGCCAGATCCAGCCGGTATCCCTCGCCGAGTCGCTCATATTTGACCGCATCCAGCGCCAGCGCATCCCACTCGCCGGTAAAACGCAAATCAGCAAGCCGCACCGGGTACTCACCTGTACGCAGCTGATGCAGTTCAATCAGGGCAATGGCCGTCTTGAAATTTTGGTCACCAAAAGATTCATCCGCCTTGTTTTTCAGGTCACAGCCACCCAGCAGAATCAATGATGCTGCCGCCCATGCCTGCACTGTGTTTTTCATTTGCATTACACCCGGTTATTGACTTTATTTGCCGGCAACCCGGGCCGGATCGATAGCACACGGCACCGTCACCCGCACCAGCCCTGCTCAAACTCAAGCCCCAATGCCTTGCTGGCGCAGCCAGCCCAGCAACTGGGGTAGCGCCATGGCACCACTCTGCCGGGCAATTTCCTTGCCGTTTTTAAACAGGATCAGCGACGGAATGGAACGAATGCCCAGCTGGCCGGCCAGCTGTTGCTCCGCCTCGCTGTCCAGCTTGGCCAGCCGGCACAGGCCCTGCAACTGCCTGGCCGCCTGGTCAAAAATCGGCGCAAACTGCCGGCACGGACCACACCAGCTGGCCCAGACATCGACCAGCAGGGGCACATCGCCCTTGATCTGTTTGCCATAACCGGCAGTGGTCAGCGCAAACGGGCGATCCTGCAGTACCGGACCGGCACAAACGCCACAACGGGGCGCCTCCTGCAATCTGGCGGCCGGAATCCGGTTCAGGGCATCGCAGTGGGCACAGGGAACAATCAGGGATGACATGGTTTTCTCCTCGGTAGCACGGCAGCGCCGGCGCAGGTTTACACAGATGCACTATAAGGCCGCCCATCGGTTTTACAACCTGCCTGTAGCAACCGGCTATAGTCACTATTGCCGGCCAGGGAGCTGCCGGCCCGCAACACCCTGCAAGGAGGCATGCCATGAAACACCCCAATCAAGGCCTGAGCCTGGTCGAACTGATGATCATTGTTGCCGTGCTGGCCATAGTGTCACAGATTGCCTTGCCAGCCTGGCAACACTTTATCGATCGTCAACGTTCTCAAGCCCTGCAGCACAGCCTGGAGCGCAGTGTTTATCAGGCCCGCAACCTGGCCATTTCCCATAAAACCCGGGTTGAACTCTGCGGCTCGTCCGATGGCCAAAACTGCAGCAATGACTGGACCCGGGGCTGGATCATCCGTCGTTATGAGCGCAACCACAGCCAGCCGGAAGTCATCGCCCGCCATCAGCAGGATCCTCAACACCTGCAACTGAAGTGGAGCGGCTTTCAACCTAAAATCCTCTATCAGCCGGGCGGCCTTAGCACAGCCAGCAATGGCCGGTTTTTTGTATGCAAGGACCAAAGCATCGACTGGCAGCTGATCCTCAACCGCCAGGGCCGGCTACGCCGCGGGCGCCCACAGGAGAACCGGGAATCTGACAGCCGCTGCCATGGCTGACAGCCTCTTGCAGCCGAAGCCGCAGCAGGCGACACTGCACCCATGAAAAAGATTCCGCCCCCCCCGCCTGCCGCCACGCCAAGCTTCTTCCTGCCCGAACTGTGCCGGACCGAGGCCCTGTTTGGCCTTATTTTGCTGGCCGAACTGCTGGTACTGGTACTGGTACTGGCCAATCCGGCGCCCGGCGGACTGGACTGGTCACGGCTGGCGCTCACCTCTTTTTTTGTGCAGTGGGTACTGTTGCTGACAGTTGCCCTGTTATGCCGGCTGCGACCCTTACTGGCACAGCGCAGCGCCCTGCTGATCAGCCTGCTGATTTGTCTGGTATGCGTTGTCGTCACCCTCACCTGCACCTGGGCCAGCCTTTATCTGGAGCTGTATCCGCTGGGTGATCATGAGCAGGTGCTCCACCTGTACCTCAGGCACGGACTGATCAGCCTGATCATGTCGGCCATTGTCGTGCGGATTCTTTACCTGCAAGGCGAGTCCAGACGTCAGCAACACGCCAGCCTGCACGCCCGCCTGCAAGCCTTGCAGGCCCGCATCCGCCCCCACTTTCTGTACAACAGCCTCAACAGCATTGCCAGCCTGACCGCCATTGCCCCCGACAAAGCCGAACAGGCACTGCTGGACCTGTCGCAGCTGTTTCGCGCCACCCTGGCCGAAACCGGCGAGTTGTCCAGCTGGCAAGCCGAGCAGTCGCTGGCACTACGTTATCTGTCACTGGAGCAATACCGCTTTGGCCAGCGTTTGCAGGTGTACTGGGATATTACCGGCATTCCGGACGATCTGCCGGTGCCCCACCTGACCCTGCAACCCCTGCTGGAGAACGCCATTTTGCACGGCATTCAGCCGCGGCTGGAAGGCGGACTGATAACCATCACTGCCCGGCTGGAGCAGGGTACATTCAACTTGCAGGTCAGCAATCCGGTTTCCGACACGCCTGCACACATCACCGGTAGCGGTACTGCGCTGGACAATATCCGCATGCGGCTAACCGTTTTATTCGGCCCACAGGCCCGTCTGTCTGCCAGCCGACAGGCAGATGCGTTCATTACAAAAATCCAGTACCCTTGTTCCAACTACGGCTCCGCCCATGCCATGACAGCCGAGCCTTCACCACAGTCCCCGGCTTCCGGATGACGCAGGTTGAAAAGGTGTAGCCCATGAACATCCTGATCGCCGATGACGAACCCCTTGCCCGCGACCGGCTGGCCCGGCTGGTCCGGCAGCTGCCCGGCTATCAGCTGCTGGATGCGCAGGCTGAAAACGGCATCCAGGCACTGGAGCTGAGCCAGTCGTTACAACCGGACGCCATCCTGCTGGATATCCAGATGCCCGGCATGAACGGCCTTGAAGTGGCAAGCGCCCTTAATCGCCTGCCCCGCCCGCCCGCCATCATTTTTTGCACCGCCCACGACGAATTTGCCCTGCCCGCCTTTGCTGTCAGCGCAGCAGGCTATCTGGTCAAACCGGTACAGCTGGAAGCCCTGCAACATGCCCTGCAACGCGCCAGCCGCATCAGCCCCTTGCAACAGGCTGCGCTGCAACAGGACAGCACCACAACTCCGGTCCGCAGCCATATCAGTGCCCGCACCCACAAGGGACTGGAATGCATAGCCCTGACTGACATCCTGTTTTTCCAGGCAGAACACAAATACGTCACCGTCCGGCACCTGCATGGTGAAACCCTGATTGACGAGTCTCTGAAATCGCTGGAGCAAGAGTTTGGCGAACAGCTGATTCGCATTCACCGCAGCCTGCTGGTCAACCGGGACGCCATTGAGCGCCTGGAACGTAACGACAATGGCCTGTATCAGCTGATCTTAAAGGGCTGCGACCAGGCTTTACCGGTCAGCCGCCGCCACGCCAGCCAGGTACGCAGCCTGATGCACCGCCTGTAAAATACGCCACTGCTTTGCAAGCTGGCCGGCATTTCTTATCATGTGCCCCCTTCACGGCCTGCATGGCCCCACTTTTCTGATTACAAGGTTCGCTCCATGTCCGTTCGTGAAATCCGTATCGCCACCCGCAAAAGCGCCCTGGCCCTGTGGCAGGCCGAACACGTCAAGGCCCGCCTGGAACAGGCCCACCCCGGCCTCAAGGTAACCCTGGTGCCCATGGTCAGCCGTGGCGACCAGCTGCTGGACTCACCCTTGTCAAAAATTGGCGGCAAGGGCCTGTTCGTCAAGGAGCTTGAAGCCGCCATGCTCAATGGCAAGGCCGACATTGCCGTGCACTCGATGAAAGACGTACCGATGGAGTTCCCTGAAGGCCTGGGCCTGTATTGCATCTGCGAACGCGAAGACCCGCGCGATGCCTTTGTTTCCAACCGCTACGGCAGCCTGGATGAGCTGCCGCAGGGCAGCGTGGTGGGCACCTCCAGCCTGCGCCGCCAGGCCCAGCTGCTGACCCTGCGGCCCGACCTGCAAATCCGCTTTCTGCGCGGCAACGTCAACACCCGCCTGGCCAAGCTCGACGCCGGCGAGTACGACGCCATCATCCTCGCCGCTGCCGGCCTGATCCGCCTGGGCTTTGCCGACCGCATCCGCAGCAGCCTCAGCCATGAAGACAGCCTGCCGGCCGGCGGCCAGGGCGCTGTCGGTATTGAATGCCGCACGGCCGATACCGAAATCCAGGCCCTGCTGCAACCGCTGCAACATGCAGACACCGCCGCCCGGGTACAGGCCGAGCGTGCCCTCAATCGGCATCTGAATGGCGGCTGCCAGGTACCCATTGCCTGCTATGCCGTACTGGAAGACGACCAGCTGTGGCTGCGGGGTCTGGTCGGCCAGCCCGATGGCAGTCTGATGCTGCGGGCCGAAGCCCGTGCCCCAAGGGACGAGTCCGAGGCGCTGGGCATTCGTGTTGCCGAAGCGCTGCTGGCACAAGGCGCCGGAGACATTCTGGCCCGGGTATATGCCGAAGCAGCCCCGGCACACTAATGGGCAATAACTGGCGGCTGCTGATTACCCGCCCAGCAGCGGACAATGCTGTGCTGGGGCGACAACTGGCTGACGCCGGCGTATTCAGCCACAGCCTGCCGTTACTGGAAATGCAGCCCCTGTCAGAAACGCCGGCCCAACGCAGCCTGATGATGAACCTGGACCGCTACAGCACCCTGGTAGTGGTCAGCAAGCCGGCGGCCCGTTATGCACTGGAACGGCTGGACCGCTACTGGCCACAACCGCCGCTGCGTCCGCACTGGTTTAGCGTGGGCGCCGCCACCGGTCAAATCCTGCGCGATCATGGTTTGCCAGCCGACTGGCCGCTTGACGGCGACGACAGTGAAGCCCTGCTGGCACTCCCTGCCTTTCAAGCCTCACTGCAACAGCCCTCGCCCCGGGTCCTGATCATGCGGGCCGATAACGGCCGCGACTTTCTGGCCAACACCCTGGGCGAACAGGGCATCGAGGTCGACTTCCTGCCACTGTATAAGCGCTTTATGCCTGAATATCCGGCCGGAATTCTGGTAGAGTCCATCCACCAACACCAATTGAATGCTCTGGCCATCAGCAGCGAACAGGGCTTGTCAAACCTGATTGCGCTGGCTGCCGGAGACTGGCCGGAACTTGCCCGCCTGCCTTTGTTTGTGCCCAGCCCCCGGGTGGCCGCCAGCGCACGACAGCAGGGAGCCCGCCAGGTCATCGACTGCGCAGGCGCCAGCAACCAGGCTTTACTGGACGCATTGCAGCGCACTCCGCAACCTATCCGATAAGGTTTCAGCATGAGCAAAACAACCCAGCCAACGGACAACACCCCCTCAAACGAGCAGACTGCCGAACCGGCCAATACCCCCGAAACAGCCAAACCGGTTGACTCTGCACCCGCCAGCACAGCTGACGCCGGTAAAGAAAAGCAGTCTCCGGCCGGCAAGCCAGGCGCCCAAAGCACAGCCTCCAAACAGGCACCGACCCAACCTGCAGCCGGCAGAAACGGCAGCGGTAGCAGCAAAGGGCTGGCCGCCCTGGCGCTGCTGATCGCACTGGGCAGTGCCGGTTTCAACGGCTGGCAGTGGTATCAGGCCCGGCAGTCAGCAGCCGAAGCACCCGTTCCGATGGCACTGCCGGACAACAACCCGCTCGAAGCTGCGCTACATACCCTGCAACAGCAACAAGACAGCGGTGACAACCGGCTGACTCAGCTGGAGCGTGACATCAGCATCCTGCCCCGCCAGGATGCACTGGAAGAAACCCGCAGCGTCCTGCGCAAAATGCAGGCCACCCAGCAAGCCTTCACCCTGCGTTTCGAGTCGGCCTTTGGCAATACCCGCCAGGACTGGCGTCTGGCCGAGGCCGAGCACCTGCTGCGCATGGCCAGCCTGCGGCTGAGTGCCCTGCAAGATTTGTCCAGCGCCCGTCATCTGATTGAAGCGGCCGACCAGATTCTGCTGGAGCAGGATGACCCCGCCGCCTATGCCTCGCGCGACGCACTGGCCCGTGCCCTGGCCGATATCCGCGCCCTGCCCGCCCTGGATCGGGCCGGACTGTTCATGCGGCTGGGCGCCCTGCAAAATCAGGTCGGCCAGCTCAACCAGCTGCTGCCCGGATTCGACCCCGCCGACAACACCGACAACCCCGGTACCGACTGGCGCAAGTGGCTGGACAAGGCATCCAGCTACGTGCGCATTGACCTCAACAGCAGCGAAGAAATCCGCCCGCTGCTGGCCAATCAGGAAGTCACCCATATCCGGCTGGCCATCAGCCTGGGTCTGGAGCAGGCCCAATGGGCGGCTCTGAACGGCAAGCAGGAGGTTTATCAGCAAGCCATCAACCAGACTCTGGCGCTGCTGGACAGCTATTTTGCTGCCGACCATCAGGCTGCCAGCGCCATGCGCACCCAGCTTGAAGAACTGGCCAGCGCTCCGGTCAGCCAGACCATGCCCGATATCAACCCCGCCTTGCTGGCACTGCAGGCCTACATTCAGGAGCGCACCCTTGAACGCCGTGCTCCGGAGGTGCAGCCATGAAAAAACGCACCTACCTGCTGCTGCTGATTGCCATTGTGGCGGCTACACTGCTGGGCATGCTGGTGGTCGAACACCAAGGCTATGTATTGATCGCCTGGAAAAACGCCCGTTACGAATCCACTCTCTGGGTATTCCTCGCCGTGCTGGCCGTGCTGGCACTGGCACTATCACTGCTACGCAGCCTGGCCGGACTGCTACTGGGCTCGCTGGGCTGGATCAACCCCTGGTCTGCCGGCAACCGCCGCAAGCGGCTGGACGTAGCTGCCTCCCAGGGCTTGCTGGAGTTCAGCCGGGGCAACTGGCAACCGGCGCTTAAACACCTGGAATATGCCGGACAACACTCAACCCGGCCCCTGCCCTATCTGCTGGCGGCGGCTCGCACCGCCGAGAAACTGGGCCAGCACCAGCAAGCCGACCAGCTACTGGCGCAAGCCAGCCAGCGCCTGAAAGACCAGGACCCGGCCATCAGCCTGTGCCAGGCCGAACTGCACATCCAGCGTGGCCACTACCCGCAAGCCTGCGAGAGCCTGCAACAGGCCCGCAGCCGTCACCCCGGTAACAGCGAACTGCTGGAACGCCTGCTGGAGCTGTACCTGCAACAACAGGACTGGGCCGCCCTTGCCGGCCTGCTGCCCGACCTGCGCAAAAACCGTTTACGCAGCCCGGACGAGCTCGACCACCTGGAGCTACAAATCTGGCAAGGCCGGCTGCAACACGCCACCGACACTGGCGCCCTGGAAAAAACCTGGTCGGCCATGGCGTCCTCCCTGCATCAGGTACCCGCCATTTTGCTGGCCTATTGCAGCCGACTGATAGTAATGGGCCACGCCCGCAACGCCGAATCGCTGTTGCGCCGCCAGCTGGAAAAATCCATGGACAGCCAGCTGCTGCAAGCCTGGGCGCAGATTCCCCATGCCGATCCCGCACGGGCACTGAAAGCCGCTCGCCAATGGCTTGAACAGATGCCGGACGATCCCCATGTCTTGCTGGCGCTGGGCAAACTGGCCATCCAGGCCAATGAGTGGGCCGCCGCCCGTGACTACCTGCAAGCCAGCTTGTCCCGTCAGCCCTCGGCCCAGGCCTATACCGAACTGGCCCGCCTGCTGGGCCGCATGGGCGACCACAAAGCCGGCCAGGAACTGCTGGATACCGGCATCCGCCTGCTGGAACAACAGAACCTGACCTCCACCCTTTAAATTCCGGGGCGCTACCTGCGCCCCCACCATCCCGGAGTCGCCATGCTGCGCTTTCTGTCCCCCCGCATGATGTTCCTGCTGGCTGCCATCGGCAGCGCCGTACTGATGTTGATCGCCCTGTTTTTCCAGCACGGTCTGGGGCTTGAGCCCTGCCCGCTATGCTATGTCCAGCGGGGCGAAGTCATACTGTTCGGCCTGATCGCCCTGCTGGCCTGCCTGCACAACCCCGCCCGGCTCGGCCGCCGTATTTACGCCGTTTTGATGCTGTGCAGCGCAGCACTGGGCATGGCTACCGCAGGCCGCCAAATCTGGCTGCAACACCTGCCGGAGGATCAGCTGCCCGGCTGCCTGCCACCGCTGGAGTTCATGCTCAATGCCCTTCCGCTACAGGAAGTCATCGCCAAAATGCTGTATGGCTCGTCCGACTGCGCCGAAGCCGGCTGGACCCTGTTCGGCCTCAACATTGCCGAAATGAGCATGATCAGCTTTACCCTGATGTTGCTCTGGAGCCTGTGGCTACTGCTGCGCCGCAACTGACCGGCAACAAAAAGGGCTCCCATGGGAGCCCTTTTCAATTCAGCCAACAGGCTATCAGGCCAGACTGGCATCCACCAACTGTTGAGCTTCTTCCAGCAAACGCTGCAAATGCTGCTCGCCCAAAAAACTTTCTGCATAAATTTTATACAGGGCTTCGGTGCCACTGGGCCGTGCCGCAAACCAGCCATTTTCAGTCATCACCTTGAGACCGCCAATGGCGGCACCGTTGCCGGCAGCATGGGTCAGCACCTGGGTAATAGCTTCTCCGGCCAGCTCTTTTTGCGTCACCGAGTCGGCAGTCAACCGCTTGAATGCGGCCTTCTGTTCGGTACTGGCCGGCGCATCCACCCGGCGATACAAGGGCGCACCATGACGCTTTTCCAGCTGGGCATAGTATTCCGATGGCAACAACCCGGTCACAGCAGTAATTTCCGCCGCCAGCAGACACAGGGCAATGCCGTCCTTGTCGGTTGACCAGGCTTTGCCATCCAGCGTCAGCAGGCTGGCGCCCGCACTTTCCTCACCGGCAAAGCCCAGCCAGCCGCCATGCAGGCCGTCCACAAACCACTTAAAGCCAACCGGCACCTCATACAACTGGCGGCCATGACTGGCCACAATGCGATCCACCAGCGACGAGGTCACCAGCGTCTTGCCAATTTTCAAATCCGCCGGCCATTGCTCCCGGTGCGCCAGTAAATAATCGATGCATACACAGATAAAATGGTTGGGGTTCATCAACCCCGCCGCATCGACAATACCGTGGCGGTCAGCATCCGGGTCATTGCCGAATGCCAGATCATAATCCTGGCGAATGTTCAGCAGGTTGGCCATCGCATAAGGACTTGAACAGTCCATGCGGATACGGCCGTCGTGATCCGGCGGCATAAAGGCAAAAGCCGGGTCCAGTACCTCGTTGGTGACTGTCAGTCCCAAACCTTTATCCTGCGCCAGCGCCTGCCACACCGGCAGAGCGGTGCCACCCATCGGATCGGCCCCCAGCCGCAGTCCGGCCCGGCGAATGGCCGCCAGGTCGACCACCTGCTCCAGACTGTCCACATAGGCGCCCACATAGTCGTGCTCACGGACCTGTTGCAAGGCCGCCTCCAGCTCCAGCGTACGCACCCCTTCGCCATCCTGTTCAAGATAACGGTTGGCCTGCTGCTGCATCCAGTCGGTGACATCGGTATCAGCCGGACCACCATTGGGCGGATTATATTTGATGCCGCCATCTTCGGGCGGGTTGTGCGACGGCGTGATAATCAACCCGTCGGCCAAGCCGCTGCTGCGGCCGGCGTTATAAGCCAGAATGGCCCGGCTGACCAGCGGCGTGGCGGTCACCTGGTCACCAGCCGAAACCCGCACATCCACACCATTGGCCACCAGCACCTGCACCACCGTTTGCCAGGCTACCCGTGACACCCCATGGGTATCCCGGCCCAGAAACAGTGGCCCGTCAATGCCCGCCTGTGTGCGGTAATCCACCACTGCCTGGGCAATGGCCAGCAAATGAATACGGTTGAAACTGCCCTTGAGCGGCGCACCCCGGTGGCCCGAAGTACCAAAAGCCACCCGCTGCGCAGGATTGTTCGCATCGACCTTTACCTCGGCATAAGCCGTATCCAGCTTGTTCTGCATCCTGTTTCCTCCGTTCCGGTTAGGGTTTCAAAGCAGCGTGCCTGCTTCGCACTAATGCCATCACTATAGCCGCATTACCTGCGTGCGTCATGGCCCTGCGACAATCCCGCCGATTGCCCGGGAGCTGTGAATAACCCGACCCTTGCTAGCCGGGCCGGACGGGCCCGCACAGACTGCAGCAAGCGTTTTAGTGCCCAGCATTTAGCGAGTCCTGGCAGACACTTTTGGTAACAAAAATGAAAGCAAAAAACCCAGAAACAAAAGAGTCCCAGAAACAAGAAAAGACAGAAAGCCTGCCTGGCTGCCTTGGTGATCCCTGAGATAGGCCACCAGCTGGGGGCCTACAACACCCCCCACACTCCAGGCCGTCAAGATTGAGCCATACATGACCGGCATCAAATGGGCGCCATAATATTCTTTAATCAATGAAGGCATAACGCCAAAGCCACCGCCATAACACAGCAGAATTGCGCATACAAGAACAGAAAAAAACAGCGGGCTCTCAACCCTGGTCAACAGGATAAAAATAAGGATCTGCACAAATAGCAGCACCCTGAACGACCGGGCCCTGCCTAAAAAATCTGATATGGAGCCCCATAAAAATCTGCCCACACCATTAAATACGGAGCTAAAAGCAATCAGTGTTGCTCCCTGACTGACCAGACTGGCTTTGGATATATCAGGCGACTGCGCCAGCAAAAGGTCCTGCAACAAAGGTGACTGAAAGGCTATAAAAACCATTCCTGCCACTATATTGACTGCAAACAAAAGCCATAAAACCAAAAAAGGTCTGGCAAATACGTGACTGCGGTACGACGTGGTACGGGCATTTAACGAAGCAGTTACCTGTTCAACAGGGTTTTTTAAAAAAAAGGACAAAAGAGGCAGCGCAATAATAAAGACAATACCCAGACAGAAAAATGTCCGGGCCAGATCCTGTGCGGTCAAAGACAGGAAGAAAGGGGCCATAGCTTTCGACATCACCAATGCCCCCAGGCCAAACCCCATGACCACCAGGCCTGCAGCCACGCCCTGAAACCTGTCAAACCATCTGGACACTGTGGCCACCGGAGTGACATAGGCAAGCCCCAAACCAGTCCCGCCACACACGCCAAAACCCAGATACAAAAGCCAGAGCTCATGATTTCTCAAGGCAAGAGCAGACAGCAAATACCCCAGCCCGTACAAAAACCCTCCAGAAATCGCAAGCACACGCGGGCCAAAGTACGGCAGTTTGAAACCGCCCCAGGCTGCAGCCACTCCAAGCATAAAAATTGACAAACTGAAAGCCCAGGCTACCTGGGAGTTGCTCCAACCCGTACTTTCAACAAGAGGCGTCTGGAAAAAACTCCAGGCGTATACGGTACCCAACAGCAAGTGGATACAGGCGCCTGTCAGCGCAACAAGCCACTTGTTCATATCGGGAAAACATTACTGCAGTGATGTGGAAATACATTTAAAGCGTACTTCATCGGAATCTGAACCCTTTATTTTTATTATAGTTAACAGCGGTAATACGTTAAGCTCATCTCTCACCTGAACACCTTCAGGATGCGCTGACCATCAGTCTGCCAAACGCTTTCGACACTTTATCGACACTACCGCTATAAAAAATAAACCCCTGAAAATGTCAAACATAATCAGGGGTTTATTTTTATTTGGTGGTGGGGTGGAACCCTGCGCCAAACCTATGTAACTCAGCGCCTTAGAACCGCTGCGAACTCCTGCGGAAAGGTGCGGAATCCAGCCCCGACTGCCAATAATCCTACCAGTTCAGCCTGGCCGAGGTCACGAGCCAAACACATCGGACACGGCGCCAGTTCGATTCCCATTTGCGGAATTGAACCCGCGCCCGCAAATCAGAGTGTGGCATCTTTGAATAAAGCACACGTTGCCGTCCGCCCCACGATGACCAGTAGCGACTTGGCGCGGCTCATGCCTACGTAGAGCAGTTCTTGTCGCTGTGACAAGTCGATGGTGTCCAAACCCCACAAGATCACGATTGGCGATTCGAGACCCTTGAACCGTTGGATGGTGTCGATCAGTACCGTGGACTTACCTCGAACGCCCTCCTCAAGCCAAGTTGCTGGCTTCGGCAATGGAAGCCTTCTCAGGGCAGCGTAGTACTCGGCCTTGTGAAAGGCATCGGCCACCAGCACAGTGATGTCACCAGGCGCGACGCCCTGTCTCGCAACCAGGTCGACGATTCGAGCATTGATCTTGGCCGCCTGTGGGTCTCGACTTGGCGACTCGTCAAACTGAACGTCATCACCCTGAATGTCAGGCGGACTCACCGGAACTCCCTTGTAGTGCTTATAGGCAGCTTCGTGAATCGGCGCCGTGTTGCGGCAATTCGTGGTCAACGAGAACGGCTCGTCGCGGATGGGGAAAGTCCCTGCGCGGGCATACAGGTTCTGGTTGTCGTCGTAGAACACGTACAGCGGGCTGCTGTCATAGTCGGTCAGTAGTAGCTCGAGCGGAACCCAGAACTCCTCGCGAAAGTCCTGGCCCTCGTCGCAGACGATGGCGTCGTACCGATCCGGGAGGATTTCGAGGGAATATCCGAGCGCGTTGGGTAGTTGTACCTCGTAGAGATCCTTGCCCGGATAGGTGACCTTGGCTTCTGAAACCAGATCCCGCCCGGATGCACGATTGGCCCTCTCAACCTGCCGGTGGCACAGTTGATGGAAGCTCATCACATCCAGATTCGGGGTGGCTGAGCAAAGACTTGATAGGTGGTCCGCGAGCTGCCGGTTGTAGCAAGTCAGCAGCGTTCGGAAGCCCTCGGATGCAAGGCGACGTGCCTTTTCAAGTGCCAACACAGTCTTGCCTGTGCCTGCACCACCGCTCACGGCGACCCTGCGGTGGGAGCGCAAGAAGTCGAGCACGCGAATCTGGTCCT
>CAZMLX010000043.1:0-13500 GCA_964567275.1 uncultured Thiopseudomonas sp.
GGGGCTGCTGGATGCAGCTACGGGCGAAGAGTTTAGACTGTCCCTGCCTGCCGGCACTGCTGCCTCAAACTCCGTTATTGCTGATTCCCGTACCGACATTGCTGATCCCCGTATCGTCATTGCCGGACTTGATCCGGCAATCTCCCGAATCAGTGCACGGAGGTGGGGAGATCACCCGGTCAAGCCGGGTGATGACGCATCATTCGGCGCGAGTGATGACGCAGCATTCAGCGCGAGTGATGACGTATCACCAAGCGTGGCCTGTAGTGTTGTACTGGAGGTTAATCAGACCAGCCAGGAATTTGTATTCACCGGCATTAAAAACCGCCCGCTGCCTTCGCTGCTGCGTGGTTTTTCTGCGCCGGTCAAACTGGACTACGCCTACAGCTGCGGGCAACTGGCGTTTTTGCTGGCGCACGACAGCGACGGCTTCAACCGCTGGGAAGCCGGGCAGCAACTGGCGATCCAGGTGTTCAGCGAAGCACTGACACACCAGCAAAACGGCCAGACGCTGGAGTTTGACCCGCAACTGGCGCAGGCGCTAAGCAAAGTATTGGCCGATGACCAGCTGGACGAGGCACTGAAAGCCGAAATCATCAGCCTGCCCAGTCTGGCCTATCTGCTGGAACTGCAAACTGAAGCCGATGTTGCCAGCAGCCATGCGGTACGCGAAGCCTTGCGCCTGTATCTGGCGCAACAACTGGAACAGCCGCTGCGTGATACCTACCTGCAACTGCGTGAACAGGCCCGAAGCACCGACTACCGCCCCGAAGCCACGCAAATTGGCCGTCGCCGCCTGCAGAGCATGGCACTGAGTTATCTGATGCTGCTGGAACAGGATGATATTCTCGCTGCCTGTAGCGGGCAATTCGAGCAGGCCGACAACATGACCGAGCGGCTGGCGGCGCTGGGCAATCTGGTCAACAGCCATGCCCGTGAACAGGCCCAGCAGGCGCTGGACAGCTTTGGCCAGGAGTTTGCCGGCGAGCCGCTGGTAATGGACCAGTGGTTTAGCGTGCAGGCCTCCAGTCCGCTGTTCAGCGATGCGGCGCAAATCCGCCAGCTGATGCAGCATCCAGCCTTCAGCATTAAAAATCCGAACAAGGTCAGGGCAGTGCTGGGTGCGTTCAGCCAGCATAACCTGCCGCAGTTCCATGCTGCTGACGGCAGCGGCTATGCACTACTGGCCGAACAGGTGGCGGTGCTGGATGCGCTCAACCCGCAGATATCCGCACGCATGGTCAACCCGCTGACCCGCTGGCGCCGATATGCTCCCGCACAGTCGGCCTTGATGCATAAAGAACTGGAACGGCTCCAGGCATTGCCCAAACTGTCCAAAGACCTGTTTGAGGTGGTTGCCAAGGCATTGGCTTAAGACCATTGATATAAAAAGCCTTCAAACACTTGTTTGAAGGCTTTTTTGGTTTTATGGTGGTGCACGTGCGACACCATCACGGACAATAAAACCAGCATAGGGAGGCTGCATGCCCAGTCCCGTTTCAGTTGCTTGCAAAGCCCTTGCACTCGCCTTTCTGTTGAGTGCCATTCCGTTTGCAAATACTGCCATTGCAGACAGTCATGCGGTTGAGTCATCCCGGGCCAGCCAGAGCCTGTTGCTGGGTATCACAGCCGCTGGTGCACGGCTGGTAACCGTGGGTGACCGGGGCCATATCCTGTACTCCGACGATCAGGGCAGCAGCTGGCAGCAGGGCAAAGTCCCGACCCGGCAGCTGCTGACTTCGGTGTTTTTTGTTGATGACCAGCAGGGCTGGGCGGTCGGTCATGATGCGCAAATTTTGCACAGCAGTGATGGCGGAGCCAGCTGGGTCCGGCAATACAGCGATCCGGAACTGGAAGCGCCGCTGCTGGACATCCTGTTTACCGATGACCGCCATGGCTTTGCCGTCGGGGCTTACGGCAGCCTGTTGCGCACCAAGGATGGCGGCCTGCACTGGGAGGATGTCAGTGACCTGCTGGACAACGAAGAAGGCGTTCACCTTAATGCCATCACCCGTTTGCACGGGGGCACGCTGATTATTGTCGGCGAGATGGGTGCCGTCTTCCGCTCCACTGATGAAGGTGACAGCTGGGAAAGCCTCGACAGCCCGTACCAGGGCTCGCTGTTTGGCCTGTTGCCCACGCACCAGGCCGGTGGGCTGGTGATCTATGGGCTGCGTGGCCATGTATACCATTCGCCCGACCAGGGAGAGAGCTGGCAGCAGGTTGCACTGCAGCGCCCGGACGGTGGCCGTTTTGAGCTGGGGCTGGCCGACGGTGCGCTACTGGATGACGGCAGCCTGTTGATTGTTGGACATGGCGGTGCACTTTTGCGCAGTCGCGACAACGGCCAGACTTTTCAAGTGAAACTGCGTGAGGACCGCCTGTCCTACGCCGGTGTGGCAGCCCGTAACGACGGCAGCCTGCTGCTGATTGGCCAGAACGGTGTTCATTTTGAGCCGGCTGCCGAGCCGTCCCGACCATAACAATAACCAAGGGTTTTACGCATGATTTCCAAGCCTAGAAGCAACCCCGCAGCGGTCATGGAGCGGCTGGTATTCAACAATCGCCCGGCGGTTATCCTGATCACGCTGCTGGTCAGCCTGTTTCTGTTCTGGCAGGCGGCCCAGGTGCGGCCGGCCACCAGCTTCGAGAAGATGATTCCGCTCAAGCACCCTTATATCGAAAAGATGCTGGAGTTCCGTGACGATCTGGCCAATCTGGGCAACAGCGTGCGCATTTCGGTGGAAGCAACCGAAGGCGACATCTTCAGCGCCGACTACATGGATACCCTGCGCCAGATCAGCGACGAGGCTTTCTATATTCCGGGCGTGGACCGGGCTGGCGTACGCTCGCTGTGGAGCCCTAGCGTGCGCTGGACCGAGGTCACAGAGGAGGGGTTTGACGGCGGTGAAATCATTCCCCAGGGCTATGATGGCTCGGCGGAAAGCCTGGAAGACTTGCGTGCCAATATCCTCAAGTCCGGCCAGGTAGGCCGGCTGGTGGCCAACAATTTCAAGTCCAGCATCGTGGAAATTCCGCTGCTGGAGGTGTTTCCCGACCCTGAAGACCAGAGCCGCCTGCTGCAGCTGGATTACCGACAGTTTTCGCATCAGCTGGAACAGCACATCCGGGACAAATACGAACTGCAGAATCCGGCTGTCAAGATCCACATCATCGGCTTTGCCAAGAAGGTCGGCGACCTGATTGACGGCCTGATCGGAGTAGCGCTGTTTTTTGGCGTGGCGCTGGCCATCACCTTTGTGCTGTTGCTGCGCTTTACCCACTGTATTCGCAGCACGCTGGCGGTGCTCTTTACCACGCTGATTGCGGTGGGCTGGCAACTGGGCCTGCTCAACCTGCTGGGTTTCGGTATTGACCCGTATTCGATGCTGGTGCCCTTTCTGGTGTTTGCCATCGGCATTTCCCACGGCGTGCAGGTGGTCAACGGCATCGCCATTTCCTCCAGTACCTCGGTCAACCCGCTCAGTGCGGCCCGCATGGCGTTTCGTCAGCTGTTTGTGCCGGGCATGGTGGCGCTGTCGTCGGATGCGGTCGGTTTTATTACCCTGCTGCTGATCGATATTGGCGTGATCCGCGAGCTGGCGATTGGCGCCTCGGTCGGTGTGGCAGTCATCATCCTCACCAACCTGATTTTCCTGCCGGTGGTGGTGTCCTACCTGGGGCTGGGCAAGAGCGCCCTGCAATACAGCCGCAACAGCGAGCAGCGTGAAAGCAAAATGGGCCGCCTGTTTTCCGGCTTTGCCAGCAGCAAGGTGGCACCGGTATCGGTGGTGCTGGCCATTGCTGCCGCCGGCTGGGGGCTGTGGTACGGCCAGAACCTGCAAATCGGCGACCTGGACCAGGGCGCACCCGAGCTGCGGCCCGACTCGCGCTACAACCTGGACAACGACTTTATCATCCAAAACTATTCCACCAGCTCCGACGTGCTGGTGGTGATGGTGAAAACTGCCAGCGAGTCCTGCTCCCGTTATCCGGTGATGGAAGCCATGGATGACCTGACCTGGAAAATGGAAAATACACCGGGCGTACAGTCGGTGATTTCCATGGTCACCGTCTCCAAACAGGTGATCAAGGGCATGAACGAGGGCAACCTCAAGTGGGAGGCGCTGTCACGCAACCCGGACGTGCTGAACAACTCGATTGCCCGTGCCGACTCGCTGTACAACGCTGACTGCTCGCTGGCTCCGGTGCTGGTATTCTTGGAGGACCACAAGGCGCAAACCCTGAACTCGGCCATTGAGGCGGTAGAAGCCTTTGCTGCCGAGCGCAACACCGACGATTACCAGTTTCTGCTGGCGTCCGGCAATGCCGGCATTGAAGCCGCCACCAACGAGGTGATTGCCGAGTCCGAAACCCGGATGTTGATTGCCGTGTATGCGGCGGTGATCTTCATGTGTCTGCTGACCTTCCGTTCGGTGGCGGCAACCGCCTGTGTGATCTTGCCGCTGGTGCTGACCTCGGTGCTGGGCAATGCGCTGATGGCCTTTCTGGGCATTGGTGTCAAGGTGGCGACGTTGCCGGTGATTGCGCTGGGTGTGGGCGTGGGCGTGGACTACGGCATTTATATTTACAGCCGTCTGGAAACCTTCCTGCGCATGGGCATGCCGCTGCAGGAAGCCTATTACCAGACGCTGAAATCCACCGGCAAGGCGGTCTTTTTTACCGGTATTTGCCTGGCGATTGGCGTAGCCACCTGGATTTTCTCGGCCATCAAGTTCCAGGCCGACATGGGCCTGATGCTGACCTTCATGTTCCTGTGGAACATGTTTGGCGCCATCTGGCTGCTGCCGGCACTGGCACATTTCCTGGTCAAGCCGGAAAAGCTGAAAACCGCTGAAACTGCCTGTTCCGACGGTTAACCGGTATCCTTTCTGCAGCCCGGCACCGCAGGTGTTGCGGTATTGCCGGGTGTGAAACGAAAGCACTGGACACCGCCTGCCGGCTGTGCAGGCAATCTGCAACAGGCGTACAATCACCGCTTTTAGCGATGTGCGAGCCTGTACCATGACCAACCCCGTCCGCCTTACCCAGTACAGCCACGGTGCCGGCTGTGGCTGCAAGATTGCCCCCAATGTGTTGAGCACCATTCTGGCCGGCAGTGGCGACCAGACCAGTGATCCACGGCTGTGGGTGGGCAACCACTCCCGCGATGATGCTGCCGTGTACGGGCTGGATGACGAGCGGGGCGTGGTATCCACCACCGACTTTTTTATGCCGATTGTCGATGATCCTTTCGATTTTGGCCGTATCGCCGCCACCAACGCCATCAGCGACATTTACGCCATGGGCGGCACGCCGCTGATGGCGATTGCCATTCTTGGCTGGCCGGTCAATGTGCTGAGTCCTGAAATCGCCGCCGAGGTGATCCGTGGTGGTCGTGCGGTCTGTGATGCCGCCGGTATTCCGCTGGCCGGCGGGCACTCGATTGATGCGCCGGAGCCGATTTTTGGTCTGGCGGTTACCGGCGAGGTGTACAAAAACCGCCTCAAGCGCAACGATACCGCCCGGGCCGGTGCCCGCCTGTACCTGACCAAGCCGCTGGGCATCGGCATCTACACCACCGCCGAAAAGAAAGGCGTACTGGATGCCGCCGATCAGGGCGTGGCCCGTGACCTGATGTGCCAGCTCAACAGCGCCGGTGCCGCATTTGCCAACTTGCCGCAGGTGCTGGCGATGACCGATGTCACCGGTTTTGGTCTGCTGGGGCATCTGGTGGAAATGGCGGATGGGTCTGGCGTAACCGCCCGCCTTGACAAGGCGGCCGTACCCCGCTTGCCAAGGGTGGAGCATTATTTGCAACTGGGCTGCATTCCCGGCGGCACGTTACGCAACTTTGACAGCTATGGCCAGCGCATTGGCCCGCTGGCCGAGGCCGACCGCCACTGGCTGTGCGACCCGCAAACCAGCGGCGGCCTGCTGGTGGCAGTGGCCCCTGAGGGCGAAAGCGAATTTCTGCAAACAGCCGCCAGCCTGGGTCTGTCGCTGGCAGCGATTGGCGAACTGGTGGAACAGGGCGAGTGTGCGGTCGAGGTGTTCTGATGGCCGATTGCAGCGACTACAAGCGCATCTTTTTGCAGGATCTGCCGCTGATTGATACCCGCGCGCCCATCGAGTTTGCCAAGGGTTCCTTTCCGCATGCGGTCAACCTGCCGTTGATGACCGACAGCGAGCGGCAAAAAGTCGGCACCTGTTACAAACAGCAGGGCCAGCAGGCGGCGATCGAGCTGGGGCATTCGCTGGTGCGTGGCGCAGTCAAAGAACAGCGGGTAGCCGCCTGGGCCGATTTTGCCCGGGCCCATCCGCATGGCCTGCTGTACTGTTTTCGTGGCGGGCTGCGCTCGCAAATCAGCCAGCAATGGCTGCGCGAGGCGGGCGTGGAGTATCCCCGGGTGGCCGGCGGCTACAAGGCGCTGCGTACTTTTTTAATCGAGACCCTGGAGCAGGCAGTCACCGAGTGCCGTTTCACCCTGATTGACGGCCTGACCGGCACCGGCAAAACCGATGTGTTGCTGCAGCTGCCCGATGCGCTGGACCTGGAAGGCCATGCCAATCACCGAGGCTCCAGCTTTGGCAAACATGCCACGCCCCAGCCGTCGCAAATTGACTTCGAGAACCGGCTGGCCATTGATGTGCTGAAAAAGCGCGAGCAGGGTATCCAGCATTTTGTGCTGGAAAACGAAGCCCGTATTGTCGGCTCCTGCTCGCTGCCGCTGGACTTGCACCGGCGCATGCAAACAGCGCCTGTCCTGTTGCTGGAGGATAGCTTCGACAACCGGGTGGAGCGCATTGTGCGCGATTATGTGGTGCTGCTACGTGAGGAGTTTGCCCAGCTGCACGGACAGGAGCAGGGCGACCTGCTGTTTGCCCAGCGCCTGCGTGACAGCATGGGCCGTATCCATAAACGGCTGGGCGGCGCACTCTATCAGGAGCTGGCGCAGGTGCTGGATGCCGCCCTGGAGGAGCAACTGGGCAGCGGGCGCACGGATGGCCACCGGGCCTGGATTGAGCGTCTGCTGCGTGATTACTACGACCCCATGTACCACTACCAGCAAGACCGGGTGAAGGAGCGGGTGATGTTCCGGGGCACCCGTACTGAAATCAGCGCCTTCCTCGCTCAACATTCAGCAGGCTGAGCGGCGAACTTGATTACAGCCGTACCCCGGATAAAGTTCGGGGTATATGCTTGCAGACAACCGCCCGGCCAGAGCCGTGGCACTGATTGTTGACAGCGGAGGGTTTTCCCATGAGCACTGCAAGCACGTTGGCTGACTGGATGATCGAACAAACCAGTGACGCCCTGATCTACGCCGGTACCGACGGTACCATCCAGCGTTGGAATGCGGCCAGCGAAGCCCTGTTTGGCTTTTCCCGGCAAGAAGCGCTGGGCCAGAGTCTGGACATTATCATTCCCGAACACTTGCGGGCCGCCCACTGGCGTGGCTTTGATGCGGCCATGGCCAGCGGTCAGCTGAAACTGTCCGGCAAACCAACCCTGACCCGGGCGCTGTGCAAGGATGGCAGCAAGTGCTATGTGGAAATGACCTTTGCCCTGGTCAAAAACGATGCCGGCGAAGTGCAGGGCAGTGTGTCCATTGCCCGGGATGTCACCGAGCGCATCGAAAAAGAAAAAGCGGCCCGGGCCAGCCAGTCGTCATAGGGCTACAGCAGGCACAACAGGCACAACAGGCACAACAGGCCGATGCAGCCGGTGCAGGGGATTGCCCGTGAAAAACAGCGGTAGAACAAAAAGCCCCGCAAAGCGGGGCCGGTTACCTGTCGAATGAAAGGCTGTTAATCGTTGTTGGCGATACCCAGAATGCTCAGCAGGCTGACAAACAGGTTATAGATGGAAACATACAGGCTGATGGTGGCCATGATGTAGTTGGTTTCACCGCCATGGATGATCTCGCTGGTCTGATACAGGATGACCGCTGACGAAAGCAGTACAAAACCGGCGCTGATTGCCAGCTGGAAGGCGGACAGATCAAAAATCAGGCTGGCAACCACCACCGCCAGCAGTACAAAAAAGCCGGCAGTAATGAAACCGCTCAAAAAACTCATGTCCTTGCGGGTGGTCAACACAAAGGCGGACAGGCCAAAGAACACCAGTGCGGTCATGCCAAAGGCACTGACAATCAGATCGGCCCCATTATGCATGCCCAGATAGATGTTCAGCACCGGGCCCAGGGTGTAGCCCATAAAACCGGTGAGGGCAAAGGTGGTCAGCAAGCCCCAGCCCGAGTTGCGCAGCCGGGTGGTGGCAAAGATCAAGCCATAAAAGCCGATCAGGGTCACCATCAGGCCGGGGTGGGGCAGGTGCAGTTGCTGGGACAGGTAGGCGGTCAAACCGCTGAAGGCCAGAGTCATGGCCAGCAGGGCATAGGTGTTGCGCAATACGGACGAGCTGGCGCGCTCAATGGCGACCTGTTGGGTGCTTTGTGACTGCATGGGCTGTGTTCTCCTTGAATGCTTTAGCCGGGAGCCGCAGCATAGCAGAGCAACGCATAAAAGGCATAAAATACGTTTGACAGATGTATTCAAATCTGTAGAATCACCGCCGCAACATGGAGGAGTGGCCGAGCGGCTGAAGGCAGCGGTCTTGAAAACCGCCGATGGGCAACTATCCGTGAGTTCGAATCTCACCTCCTCCGCCATATTTTATTTTAAATCCCTGATTATTCAGGGATTTTTTTTATCTGAAGTACGGCGCACAACAGTTGTCCAATACGCTTGGCGAAAGAATGATGTCACAATGATGACATTTCCCGGTTCGCTGTCTAGTATTAAGAAAAAAACAATACGACAGTATCCCAATGCAAAAATTCTTCCACCGCTTCACACGCCACCTGCAGAGCAGCTTTCAACTGTTTGTCATTATGGTTATGGCAAGTTGTGGCGTGATTGGCATTACCCCCTTTGCCATTTACCGGTTCTGGCAGGGCAGTTATTTGCTGGCCTTGGCAGAACTGGTCACGGTGGTTGCCCTGATCTGGGCGGGGAGCCATGCCTGGCGCACCCTGGATACGGTCAAGCCCAGCCTTGCACTCTCCATCATTTTTTCCATTACGGCGGTGATCGCCAGCCTGAAACTGGGTGTGATCGGTTTTTTTTGGGTGTTTCCGCTGATTTTGTTCAATTTTTTCGCCATTGCGCCACGCCATGCCGTGTTGGTGATGCTGGCGATCTGTCTGGTGCTGTGCGGCTTTCAGGTGTTGGCACCGGAGCCTTTTGTCAGTGACGAACAACTGCTCAGCTTTCTGGTGGCCTGTCTGGTTGCCAGCATGCTGACCTATGTATTTGCCCAGCGGCTGTTTGAGCAGCAAGACCATTTGCAGCAGCTGGCTGTGCTCGATCCGCTGACCGGCGCACTTAACCGGCGGGCCATGGACGAGCATTTGGAAAATGCATGCGAGGACCGTCGTAATCCGGGCTATGGGCTGTTGCTGCTGGATCTCGATTTCTTTAAAACGGTCAATGACGAGTTTGGTCATTCTGCCGGTGACCAGGCTCTGGCCGATCTGGTGCGGCTGGTGCAGGGTATTCTGCGGCAGCACGACCGGCTGTACCGTTTTGGCGGGGAGGAATTTGCGGTGCTGATTCCGGGCGCTGACCAACCTGTCCTGCAGCTGGTAGCCGAAAAAATCCGCAACCATATTTTTGCCAATTTGCGGGTCGGTGACCGCTATCTCAGCGTTTCTGTTGGTGGTGCCTTACTGTGCCGCCGGGAGAGCTGGCAGCAGTGGCTGGAGCGTGCCGATCAGGCCCTGTATCAGGTCAAGTCGGCCGGTCGCAATGGTGTGCTGATTGCTCCTGAGTGCTAAAGCCGGGGCCGTCCATAACCGCCGGCACGGATGCTATACTCGCTGCTGTCAGCCATCTGGAGCGTAAAGCATGTCGTTTGATTTTGATCTGTTTGTCATTGGTGCCGGTTCCGGCGGGGTGCGTGCCTCGCGTTTTGCTGCCGGTTTTGGTGCCCGTGTGGCGGTGGCGGAAAGCCGTTATCTGGGCGGTACCTGCGTCAACGTCGGCTGCGTGCCGAAAAAACTGATGTCCTATGCCGCCCATTGCAGCGAAGACATTGCCCTGAGCCGCAGCTTTGGCTGGGATGCACAGGCGGCCGGCTTTGACTGGGCGACGCTGATCGGCAACAAGAACCGTGAAATCGAACGCCTCAACGGCATCTATGGCCGCCTGCTGGACAACAGCGGAGTAACCCTGCTCAACGGCCATGCCCGCATCACGGGCCCGCACCAGGTCGAAGTCAACGGCCACACCTACAGCGCCGAACACATTCTGCTGGCCACCGGCGGCTGGCCGGTGCTGCCGGACATCCCCGGCAAAGAGCTGATGACCGACTCCAACCAGGTGTTTTATCTGGAGCAGCAACCGCAACGGGTGCTGGTGATTGGTGGCGGCTACATTGCACTGGAGTTTGCCTCCATCTTTAACGGCCTGGGCAGCGAAGCCCATGTGTCCTACCGTGGCGAGCTGTTTTTGCGTGGTTTTGACCAGGATGTGCGTGAGCACGTGCGTGACAGCATGGCCGCCAAAGGCATCAACCTGCACTTTAACAGTGAAGTACAAGCCATTGAAAAAACAGGGCAGGGCGACGAACTTAAAGTAACCTTTAAAGATGGTTCAACCCTGGAAGTGGACTGCGTATTCTGCGCCATTGGCCGCCGGCCGATGCTGGACAACCTGGGGCTGGAAAACGTCAATGTCCAGCTGGACCGTCACGGCCTGATTGCCGTCAACGAGCGTTATGAAACCAGCGAGCCGGGCATTCTGGCGATTGGCGACCTGATTGAAGGCCCGCAACTAACGCCAGTGGCACTGGCCGAAGGCATGGCGGTCGCCCGCCGCCTGTTCAAGCCGGATGACTATCAGCCTGTTAGCTACGACAACATTGCCACTGCGGTCTTTACCCTGCCCAATATTGCCACCGTGGGCCTGAGCGAAGAACGGGCAAGGGCAGAGGGCTTTGACATCAGCGTGTTTACCAGCAGTTTCCGGCCAATGAAACTCAGTTTCTCCGATGTGCAGGAGCGTATTTTCATGAAACTGGTGGTGGATAAGGCCAGCGACCGGGTGCTGGGCTGCCACATGGTCGGCCCGGATGCCGGCGAGCTGATCCAGGGCCTGGCGGTAGCGCTCAAAGCCGGTGCCACCAAGGCAGTGTTTGACGACACCATCGGCATCCACCCAACCGCTGCCGAAGAGTTTGTCACCATGCGCACTGCTACGCGCTAAACAGGACCTAAACGGCGGCACAAGCCGCCGTTTTTCTTAATGATGCAAGTGTTCGGCACCGGTGCCGGCCTCCAGGCTGCGTACCTCAACTTCAAGTTTGACTGTTCCTGCCTTCTCAAAAGTCAACTGCAGCGGGAAGCGGTCACCCTCACGCAGCGGCTGTTTCAGGCCGATCAACATGATGTGGTAGCCGCCGGGCTTGAGCTCCAGCCGGCCACCATGGCCCGGAATCTCAATGCCTTTTACCTGGATCATCTGCATCAGGCCTTCCTGCATGCGGTGGGTGTGCAATTCGGTCTGTTCGGCAACCGGGCTGGCCGCCGCCATTAGCCGTTCATCCGGGCCCTGATTATGGATACTGACAAACACTGCGCCGGTTTGAGCTGTGGGTGGTAAAGCTCGTGACCAGGGCTGTTCGATACCTAGATTCATCAGGGTGGCAGCATAAGCGCCTTTTTGCGCTTCAGCGGCATGGACATCGGCCGCATGGGCACGGTCAGCCAGTGCAGTACCTGACAGGGCCAGTGCGGCAGCCAGCGCACAGATTTTAAAAACGGAAGCGGACATCGGGCGGATTCCTTACGGATTGCAAAAACGGGCAGTCAGCATAACAAGACACAGCAGGTGGCGGCACTGCGGCAAAGGGTCATAGCCGGGGTAGTCAGGCAGGTGGCTTTTATCAGCAACCATAAATACAATTTAACATAATATCTATTATCGCTTTTAGGTGTCCGGCGCAGGCGCAGCGGAGCCTATGCGCTACTGCGCCGCCGCATGCACGCTATAGCCGTGACCTCCGCCATGTTCCACGGGAATGTTCCACGTGAAGCAAAAAAGAGAGTTTCCACGAAAAACCGCAAGCTCTTTGAAAATCAGTGCATTACGAAAGTGTGACCCCCCTGTTAGTGCATGGGGGTTGCTCAGCTTCAGCTCTGGGCAGGGTGAAACCCCGCACCGACCCGACGCTTTCAGGTGCCCCAGACGATACGGCAGCCCCGCCGCCCGTGGAAGGTCGCTGCGCTCTCATCCACGGACGCCAGGGCCGTCGCATTTCGCTGTTGCGAAAGCGACGTGACGGGCAGGGTTTGGGGGTGGACAGCCGGCCTATGACCCCCCACGCAGTTCTGCAGTGCATACTGCAGATCTGTGCACGGAACCCGCATAGCTAGCATGGTCAGGCCGTCAGGGCTGCGCCCTGATAAAGCGATAATACACGCTATATTCAATCACCCGTGGCGTGATATTGTCCACAGGCGATTAAACATAACGTTGTCTATTATGGCTTTTTCCTCAGTCAAGAAGAAACCAATCCGGTGGTGCTGTGTATAGAGTGTGAGTCGAAGACTCTCTCTCTATACTCAGCCCCTCCTGTTTGACCCTGAAAGGGGTATTTTTACAGAAGCATAACCTGCAAATCAGTACGCTAAAACAGCTCCACCAAAACGCACAAAAACGTAAAAGTCTGCGGTGAAGTGGGGGTGTCACTACACACCCCACTGAAAAACGGCTTTGCAGGCGTGAAAAGTCAGGACGCAAAAAGCACCGGATTCGACCCTTGCGGTCAGATATGGAACTACTAATCAAGCGAGCGACCCAGGAGGCTCAAAATGGAACACACGATAAAAATATCAGCCGAGTTGGTAAAGCACATCGAAACGCTCAATCAGCTCCGTCACGAGCAGCCCAGCGCACAGGAACAAACCGACTGGATGATACAAGTGATTAACGAAGCCCTGATTGTTGCAGCGGTCATCGGGGAGCAAGTGAACAGCCAAATCCTGAACCAACCTTAGCCGTTTAGATTAAGCGCCGTAGTTGTCGGATGGTTAGAGCTATCCCCCCCGCCCCTTTCAAAGAAAGGGGAGCCGTTCGCCACGTGGCAGGGTGCAGGGCATACGGTCGCAGAGCGACCTCCTTTCCCACACCCAGCCGGAACCGTAATTAGTCGAGGTGTGGTGCAAGTGCTTTCGCGGCATAAAACGGAAACAAGTTTCCTATTTATTCCACGACACTTGACCAAAAAAGGCCGGAGAAGGTGGATTTGGGTATTTTCGCCTAGCGAAAATGAGGACTTTTGGTTATCGAGCAAGGACTATCGGTTATCGAACAGGGACTTTTGGTTACATTAGAGGCCGAATCAACCTGTTTTCGCCTAGCGAAAATGAATAAAACCCTGAAAAACGGTGATTTTTGAAGAAACACCGACCTATTAATGCGGCAATTTAATAG
>CAZMLX010000044.1:0-13334 GCA_964567275.1 uncultured Thiopseudomonas sp.
ACGCCATGGAACAATCAGGCATCCTGCACAGCTGGAACGACGACAAGGGTTTCGGTTTTATTCAGCCCGACCAGGGCGGTGCCCGTGTGTTTGTACATATTTCAGCCATGCGTGGCGCACAGCGCCCACAACCGGGTAGCAAGGTTTTCTTTGTCGCCGGCACCGACGCCAACGGCCGACCCCGCGCCGGGCACATGCGCTCTGCAGCGCTGGAGCTGGACCGTCCTCAAATCCGTCGCAAGCCGCAGCCTGCCCGCAGCAGTCAGTCAGCTCCGGCAGCGGTTGCCCGGCGCAGCCCGCCGGACAACACCGGCATACGTGGCCTGACCTACAAACTGCCGTTGCTGGCCGCCTTGCTGGCACTGCCACTGGCTGGCGCATGGCAGATGTTTCTGGCCAGAACGCCCTGGTTTTTACTGGCTTACCTGCTGGCCAGCCTGATCCTTGTGTACCTGTTCTGGGCCGACAAGCGTCGTGCCCTCAGGGGCCGCTGGCGCATTCCGGAAAACAATTTGCATCTCGCAGAGCTGCTGGGCGGCTGGCCCGGCACACTGGTGGCGCAGCAGCTGTTTCGCCACAAAACCCGCAAGGGCAGCTACCTGTTTACCCTGTGGCTAATCATCGTATTGCACCAGCTGTTCTGGCTGGACAAGCTGCTGCTGGACGGGCGTTTTGTCTGGCACTGGTTAACCCCCTTGCTGGGCTAAACCAGCCCCTCTGCAAGGGGCGGTCAGTAGCGCCAGCCGCTCTTGCACCGCACCAATTCGGAATAACCTTTTGAATATGTTAGACTTTAACCCTCTTCAGCCGAACAGGAGCAAGTTTTTTCTAATATTAAAATGGCTATTTTAGGGGCTGGTCCCAGCGGTTTGGCCCAGCTGCGGGCTTTCGAGGCGGCACGCCTGGCAGGTGTAAAAGACCTTCCCGAAATCATCTGTTACGAAAAACAAAACGATATTGGCGGCATGTGGAACTACACATGACGCACCGGCCTGGACAAATACGGCTTGCCGGCCTGCCGGGATTGCCCTAATCTTCGCCACCCCAAAAGTCCCGGGGACAGAGCCCAAGCGCTGCGTGTAAACTATATCCCGGATACAGTTTACTGATTTCACAGGTTGTCTTTTTCATGAGCCCCTCTGGCATTCCTTTCAGGTTTTCCCTGGCATATTTGCTGGCCGCCCTGGCCTGGCTGGCCGGGTGCTGGTTGTTTGCCCGGCCGTCAGAACCGGACACTTTATTGCTGCTTTTGCCTTTTCTAGGCCTGAGTGCGACTGTCATCTATTTCTATCTGCAACGCCTGCGTACGGCCAACCGGCAGAGCCAGCGCAGCCTGCTGGCGGAAAAAAGACAGTTGCAACTGGCCCTCGAAGCCGCCGGAGAAAGCCTGTGGGAATGGGACCTGGCCAGGGATCAGACTCGAATTTTCTTTTCACCGGCTTATTGTCGAATGCTCGGTTACACCCAGGCCGAATTTCCGGATGATCAGGCCAGCTGGCAACTGCTCTTGCACCCGGAGGAGCGCAACCGGGTTATTGAGCGCATCAGCCAGTTGCAGCTGTCCGACAGCAGCCAGTATGAAAACACCTACCGCATGCGGCACAAGGATGGCAGTTTTCGCTGGATTAACTCGCGCGGGCGCCTGTTCAGAAACGAACAGAAAAAACCGGTGCGTTTTATTGGTGTAGCCGCAGATATTACCGCCAGCATGGAGTCGGCCGAGCGCCTGCGACTGGCCAACCTGGTGTTCAACAGTACCCACGAAGGCGTGCTGATCACCAACAAAGACCACAAAATCACCTTTGTTAACCCGGCTTTTACCAAAATCACCGGCTATCAGCCTGGCGAAATTCTGGGCCGCAACCCCAGGCTGTTGCAGTCGGGCCGACATGACAACTTTTTCTACGCCAACCTGTGGTCCACCCTGAACAGCACGGGACAATGGTCTGGAGAAATCTGGAACCGGCGTAAAAACGGCGAGGTATTGCCGCAGCTGCAAACCATCAGCGAGCTGCGCGACGAAAATGGTGTAGTCAGTCATCGTGTGGCGGTTTTTTCGGATATTTCCCTGCTCAAAAGCTCACAAAACGAACTCAGCTTTCTGGTTCACTACGACCCCCTGACCGGGCTGCCCAACCGCATTCTGCTGCATGAGCACCTTAAACTGTCGTTACAGCGTACCCAGCGGCACAAACTCGAATCAGCCCTGCTGATTATCGACCTTGACCACTTCAAGATCATCAACGAGGGGCTGGGCCATACCCTGGGTGACGAACTGATCAAGACAATCGCCCAGCGCCTGCAAGACTCACTCAAGCAGGCCGCTACCATCAGCCGCTTTGGCGGCGATGAATTTGCCGTCATTGTCGAATCGCTGGAAGGCAGCAGCAATACCAGCGCCGCCAGCATTGCACAAAAAATCCTGCAGCTGTTCAGCACACCGTTTGTCATCGGCTCACACGAGCTCAGCATCAGCGCCAGCATCGGTATTTGCCTGTATCCGACATCCGGCCAGAGCGCCGAAGAAATTTTTCGCAATGCCGACTCGGCACTGAGCAAGGCCAAAGAAGCCGGGCGGGCCACCTTTGCGTTTTATACCCGCAGCCTGACCGAAATTGCCCACCAGCGGCTCCGGGTTGCCAATGAACTGCGCCATGCCCTGGAAAAGCAGCAACTGCAGGTTTACTACCAGCCGGTCTACTCGCTCAGCTCACAACTGATACTGGGTTGCGAAGCGCTGGTGCGCTGGCAGCACCCGGAACAGGGGATGATTCCGCCGGTGGACTTTATTCCGGTAGCAGAAGACAGCGGCCTGATTTTCCAGGTGGATGCCTGGGTTATGGAGCAAGCCTGCCTGCAGCTCCATGCCTGGCAAAAACAGGGCCTGGGCATCGACTTTGTCTCGGTCAATGTCTCCAGCAGACTGTTTCACCGTGATGACCAGGTGCTCAATGCCGTACGCAACGCCTTGCAAATCAGCACCCTGGACGCCGGCTGTCTGGAGCTCGAAATCACCGAAAGCGCCATGCTGGAAGATCAGAGCAAGAGCATCGCCATCATGCACCAGCTGCGCGAGCTGGGCGTACGGCTGGCCATTGATGACTTCGGTACCGGCTACTCATCACTCGGCCGCCTGAAGTATCTGCCAGTCGACAAGTTCAAGATCGACCAGGCCTTTGTTCGCAACCTGCCACACGACACCAACGATATCGCCATTATCCGCGCCATTATTGCGCTGGGCGACAGCATGCGGCTGGCCGTTCAGGCCGAAGGCGTGGAAACCCAGGAGCAGGCCGACTTCCTGCTGCAACATCAGTGTGTGTTGTCGCAGGGCTACCTGTTTGGCAAACCGATGCCGGCTGAAGAGCTTCAGCAAATGCTGCTCGCCCAAAACTCGCCAGCCTGACTTGAGTCGCCAGGCACGTTGTGAAGCCCATAAAAAAACCGGGCCTGCCAAACAGACCCGGTTTTCTCAAACAGCACAACCGCTATTACTTCTTGCCAAACGGCTCGGGAATCGGCGTGTTGTTGTTTGACGGCGGCAGAATTGGCAGCTGAAAGCTTGGTTGCTCGCCAGTCAGGGTTTTCATAAAGGCGGTAATCTTGTCGATCTCGTCTTTCTCCAGCTTGCGGGCCAGCTGCAAGCGGGCCATTACGTCAACGGCATCCTCCAGCTTCCAGTAAGCACCGTCATGGAAGTACGGATAGGTCAGCTCAACGTTGCGCAAGGTAGGTACCTTGAAGCGGAAGCGGTCGGTATCCTGGCCACTCAAACCCGCCACACCCTCGGCCGGGTTGTTGGTTACGTACTCTTCGTACAGGCCCATTTTCTGGAACGAGTTGCCACCTACGTTGACGCCGTTGTGACAGGCAGTACAGCCAACAGTTTTAAACAGGTTGTAGCCTTCCAGCTCGTAAGCGGTAATGGCATTGTCATCACCTTTGAGCCACTGGTCAAAACGGGCATTCGGGGTCACCAGAGTCTTTTCAAACTCGGCAATGGCATCGGTGATCTCGTTGATGCTGACCTTGTCTACCTTGTAAACACTCTTGATCGATTCGACATACTGTGGAATGGACTCAATCACACCCACCGCCAGGTCATGGGTAAAGCCCATTTCCATCGGGTTGGCAATCGGACCAGCCGCCTGCTCTTGCAGGTCACCGGCACGGCCGTCCCAGAACTGGGCCAGGTTGAGGCTGGAGTTCAGTACGGTCGGAGAGTTGATTGGACCTTCCTGCCAGTTGTGGCCAATGGAGGTTGGCAGGTTGTCGCTGCCACCCAGGCTCAGGTTATGACAGGAGTTACAGGAGATGAAGCCGGACTTGGACAGGCGCGGATCAAAGAACAGCTTTTTGCCCAGCTCAACCTTGGCCTGATCGGTTACCGGGGCCGGCTCGATGGGTTGAATGGGCTCGTTGCGTGGTGCTGCCAGCGCAGCTGCGCTGAAGCTGATGCTCAAAGCCAACACGGTCATTTTCTTCATGGGCACTACCCTTTTTCTGTGATTTGATTACTTCAACTTGAGCCGGTGCAAGCACCGAAAACGCCAGCAAAATCCGTCTGGCTTGAGCGCAATCAAGTTTGTAAATTCTATACTTTTTAGAATCAAATATCACGCCTGTTCACGCCGGCTTAATAATCGGGCTCACCGTTATTTGCCGCAAAAAAAGAGAAACCCCGGCCAAAAGCCGGGGTTTCTCTCTAAAAACGCTGATCAGGTCGAGTTGCGACCCATTGTCACAGCAAATAGCCAGCTGCCGGGCTACTGATCCTTGCCGGCGCAGTACAAACCATACAGGGTTTCAATAATGGCCATCGCTTCAGGACTGCTGATCCGGTAGTAAATCTGACGGCCGTCCCGGCGGGTGTCAACCAGTCCTTCCCGGCGCAAAACACCCAGCTGCTGCGACAAGGTTGGCTGGACGATACCCAGCCGGCTTTCCAGCTCTCCCACATTCATTTCACCCACCACCAGCTGGCACAGCAGCATCAGACGGTCAGGGTTTCCCAGCGCCTTGAGTAGCTGACCGGCATCGGTCGCATTCTCGCGTAGCGTGTCAAAATCAAAGGCGGCATCTTTCATCACAAAACTCACTGTAACCAGGGTTAGCGGCTGCCGGCAGCAACCCGCATAAAAAGGACTGTGTCACTCACAGTTATGGGCGAAATTCTATCCCATTTATGCAGGCTTTTGCAGGCCGTGCACAGCTATTACCGCAAAACTTGATCCGGTCATCGGTTAGCAACCGGCTCATGGCTGCGCAGCGTACTAGCCAGCTTTACGTGGCACCCACAACGCCCAGAAAAGCCCCCAAATCAGGGCCCCGGCGCCCAGCCAGAACGCACCTTGCAAGGTTCCGCCGGCCTCCAGCCATTGCTTGGTCAGCCAGGGCCCGCCCAGCTGAAACACGCTATACAGCGCCACCAGCGCCGCCGACAGCCTTGGCCCCTGATGGGGATGCAGGGTACGGGCCAGCCGCTGCGACAGCAGCACGGTTCCCAAAAAAGTACTGCCTACCAGCAAACCGCACAGCAATACTCCCAGGGTGCCGGGCATCAACAGCACCGCCAGCACGCCCAGCAGCTGTACTGCATAATTGAGCCGCAACGCCATGGCGTCGCCCAGCAATACGCCCACCCGGTTCCAGATCCAGGGGGCGGGCAAGGTTGCCAGCGCCACCACCACCCAGCTGCCGCCAATCAGGAACTCCGGCAGTCCTTGCAACTCCAGTACCAGCGTAGGCAAAAAAGTCATCGGCAGGATATAGCCCATACCAGCCCCGGCGTACGACAAAAATAGCGGAGTGCTGTTGCGGTCCAGCAGCCTGCTGCTGGGTGGTGGACTGTTGCGGTCCAGCTGCACCGGTGCTGCCACCTCCAACTTTGCCAGCTGCCGCCAGCCCCAAAGCGCCAGCGGTACACTCAGCAAAAAAGCGGGCCACCAGCGTTGCGCACCCTGCAGCCAGCCAGCCGGCAGGCTGACCAGCCCGCTGGATACCAGCAGCCCCACGCCCACGCCCAGATAGACCAGACCGCTGGAGCCGGCACGGCCATGACGGGCCAGCCACTCCAGGATATAGGCGGGTGCCTGGACAAATACAATGCCGTTGGCAATGCCATTGGCCAGCCGCAATGCTGACAACAGCTCAAAACTTTCTGTCTGGGTTTGCAACAGGGTACAAAACACGTTGATGCCCAGCGCCCAGGGCAAAATGGCACGAATCTGGGTAATCCGGTGCCAGCGCATGGCAAGCAGGGCACCCAGCAGGTAGCCCAGATAGTTCCAGCTGGCAACATCAGCACCCTGCTCTACCGTCAGCACGCCATCCTTGATCAGCCAGGGCAGCAGCGGTGTATAGATGAAACGGCCAAGGGTATGCACCACCAGCAGCACCAGCGCACCCGCCAGAAGGACCTTGAGCAGGTCCGGGGCTTTGTTGTTATTCATATTGTTTGCAAACCGGGTTTTATTTTTTGTTTAGTTTGCTTGTTTTTTTCATGGCCAGCCTTGCGACATTAGTCGGCACAGCCTGCTTCCATGGCAGCAGCCAGCGTCAGCACTTGATCTCGTAGTGTTACGTCGTCATTCACGGCAACAAAAAACGGATTGAGATAGCCTTCCTGTGCGGTGTAGTCCAGCGTCCGGCCCTGCCAGTCCAGTACCTGCCCGCCGGCTCCTTCCAGCACCGCCTGAGCGGCGGCGGTATCCCATTGCGAGGTGGGCGACAGGCGGGGATAGAGGTCGATGCGACCCTCGGCCAGCCAGCAAAACTTGAGCGAACTGCCGGCACTGATCAGCTCCAGCGGCCCTTGCTGCCGCAGACGGCCTACCAGCTGCTGCTGGGCCTCACTGCCATGACTGCGGCTGCCAGCCAGCCGTAACGGCGAGCCCGTCGGCGCAACCCGGATGCTGCTGCGCCCGTCTTTGTCCACCCGCCAAGCACCTTGCTGGCTGCCACCGCCGTAAACCTGACCACCCGCCGGCACCCCCACCACGCCGTAGCGCACCCGGCCCGCTTCGATCAGCGCCACATTAACAGTGTATTCGGGGCTGCCCGCAACAAACTCTTTGGTACCATCCAGCGGATCCACCAGCCACCAGTGTGTCCACTGCCGACGCTGCTCCAGCGCAATGTCACAGGCTTCTTCCGACAACACCGGGATATCCAGAATACCGGGCAAGCCTGCAGCCAGAATCCGGTGAGCAGCCATGTCGGCAGCTGTAACCGGGCTGTCATCCTGTTTGCTGCGCACGTCAAGCTCGCCCCGCCAGTAATCCAGCGTAGCGGCACCGGCCTGTTGTACCAGCTCCAGCAGCTGCGCCTGCTGCTGCTCATCCAGCCTCATGTCAGCTCACCTGCCGCCAGCAAATCACGCACCAGATACATGGCCGCCAGCGCCCGGCCCTCGCTGAATTCGGGGTCGCGCACCAGCGACAGCAAATCATGCAGATCGTGGGTACGCACGCCCATGGGTTCCGGCTCGTCACCCGGCAGGGTGGACGGATACAGATTGCGGGCCAGCACCACGCTGATGCTCTGGGTCATGTAACCGGGCGACAGGCTCAGGTCGGTAATCCACTGCAACGAGCGGGCCGCCAGCCCTGCCTCTTCCTGCAACTCTCGGTTGGCGGCCTGTACCGCATCCTCGCCCGGATCAATCAGCCCCTTTGGCAACGACCATTCGTAACGCTCGGTACCGGCACAGTACTCCTGGATCAGCACCACCTGTTGCTGATCGGTCAGCGCCACCACCATCACCGCCCCATGGCCATCGGCTTTGCCACGCAAGCGCTCATAAGTGCGCTCCACGCCATTGCTGAACCTGAGCTGTAACTGCTCGGCACGGAAAATACGGGTATGTGCCACCTCGTCACACGCCAGAATTTCAGGTTTTTTACGCATGCTCTGCCCCCCTGGATAATTGCGGGTATGATAGCGCCTGTCCGCTCCCTTGCGGGCACTCCTTGTTTATATGCAGCCGGCGGAGCCCTTTTTTGTCATGACATCCCTGCCCTGGTCACAGATTGATACCGTCCTGCTGGACATGGACGGCACCCTGCTTGACCTGCACTTCGACAATTTTTTCTGGCTCGACCATCTGCACCAGTGCTACGCCCGCCAGCACGGCCTCAGCGTAGAAGATGCCCGCAACCAGCTGGTGCCCTTGCTCGCCCGCCACACCGGTACGCTTGAATGGTACTGCGTGGAGTTCTGGACCCGGCAGCTGCAATTGCCGATCCGCACCATGAAGCACCAGCAGCGCCACCGTATTGCCGCCCGGCCCCATGCGCTGGAATTTCTGCAAGCCCTGCGGGCTGCCGGCAAACGTATCGCACTGATTACCAATGCCCACCGCCATTCGCTGGAGATCAAACTGGAGCAGGTGGCCATGGCGCCCTGGCTGGATGCCATTATCAGCTCGCACGACTACGGTTACCCCAAGGAAGACTCGCAGTTCTGGCATGCCCTGTACCAGCAATTTCCCTTTGTGCCCGAACGCACCCTGTTTATTGACGACAGCCTGGCCGTGCTGCGCAGCGCTGCCCGCCATGGTATCGGGCACTTGCGTTGCGTCGCCACGCCAGACAGCCAAAAACCGGCCAAAGACTGCGCAGAATTTCTCGATATCGGGGATTTTTCAGACAGTTGCCAACAGCTGGCAGCCGAAACCTGCTAAGCAGGGATCACAGCATGCGCCTGAGCAGCGGCAGGCGATCCAGCCATTGATGCTTGATCACCGCCGCCACATGCAGCCCGACCAGCGCAGCCAGCAGCCAGACCGATACGCCATGCACATTCCTGAGCTGCTCAAGGACACCCGGCTCAAGGCTGATGAGTGACGGCAGTTGTACCCGCCCGAACCACTCCAGCGCCCGCCCGGAGCCGGTTGCCAGCAGATAGCCGCTCACCGCAGCCAGCAACACCAAACCATAGAGGCTGGCCTGCACCAGCCGGGCCAGTCCTTGCTCCAGCCGGCTACCCGGCGGCGGCAAGGCCCGGCGGCGTACACTCAAGCACAAACGCAGCAGCATCAGCACACCGGTTAGCAGGCCCAGACTTTTGTGCCACAGGCCAACCCCCGCCTGGCGGCTGTCAAACAATCCCATGCCGGCCAGCCAGACTCCCAGCGCAAACACCGCCACCAGCAACACAGCCAGCAACCAGTGCAGCAGCCGGGTGGTCAGGTCATGGCGGGGTTGTTGATTGATTGCAGGCATGAAAAGGGTCTAACCAATAAAAACGACCCGACGGGCACCTTGCGCACCCGCCGTGGTTTCCGTGGCAAGGGTCAGGCCTGGCCGTTACCCGCACGCATCTGTGATTGCAGATAGTTGGGCAGGCCGATTTTTTCAATCAGGCCCAGCTGCTTTTCCAGCCAGTACATATGGTCTTCTTCAGTGTCTTGCTGTTGTGTCAGCAGCAAGTCACGGGTGACATAGTCCTGCTCCTGCTCGCAAAGGGCAATGGCATCAGCCAGCGCCTGCTGGACCCGGCGCTCAAACGCCAGATCGCTGCTTAACATGGAAGGCACGTCATGGCCCGGCTCAATGGCATGAGGACGCATGTCCGGCTTGCCTTCCAGAAACAGGATACGGCGCAAAATATCATCGGCATGCTGCGTTTCTTCCTGCATTTCATGGTTGAGCCGCTCATACAGCCGGTTCAGCCCCAGGTCTTCGTACAGTCTGGAGTGCAGAAAATACTGGTCACGGGCAGCCAGCTCGCCACGCAACAACTCAACCAGGCACTCAACCACTTTCGCTTTACCTTGCATCACTTCCTCCGGGGCGCAACCAGCCGGGATCGTCAGACCAGCTGTAGCGCTACAACATGAACAGGCTGCCATTCTACCGCTCTATGGCAGCCGGGCGAAACCGGCACGTCACTCTTGCCGTGCCATTTTGCAGCCCGTTAACGGCAGCACCTGTCAGGGACCCAGCCGTACTGCGGCACTGGCACGTTCCAGCGCTTCCAGCTGCTTGCTGGATTTACGCCGCTTTTCTTCCTTGCGACGGGTAAAAAACCACACCAGAAAGGTCGCCAGCGACACCACCAGCAGAATCAGGCTAGCAATGGCGTTGATCTCGGGTTTTACCCCCAGCCGCACGGCCGAGAAAATCTCCATTGGCAAGGTGGTGGAGCCCGGGCCGGACACAAAGCTGGCCAGTACCAGGTCGTCCAGCGACAACGCAAAAGCCATCATCGCCCCCGCCGCCAGCGACGGCACAATCATCGGCACGGTAATCAGGAAAAACACCTGCCACGGGCGGGCACCCAAGTCCATGGCGGCTTCTTCCATGGAACGGTCCACTTCCCGCAAGCGTGCTGCCACTATCACAGCCACATAGGCGGTACTGAAGGTGGTGTGGGCAATCCAGATGGTGGTGACACCCCGCTCCATCGGCCAACCAATCAACTGCGCCATGGCCACAAACAGCAACAGCAGCGACAGACCGGTAATCACCTCGGGCATCACCAGCGGCGCAGTCACCATACCGCCAAACAATGTACGACCACGGAAGTGTTTGATACGGGTCAGCACCAGCGCCGCCAATGTCCCCAGCGCAGTGGCGGCAATCGCCGTATAGCTGGCGATTTCCAGCGAGCGCAACACTGCACTCATCAGCTGCTTGTTGTCCAGCAAACCGGCATACCACTTGGTTGACCAGCCACCCCACACCGTCACCAACCGCGAGGCATTGAAGGAGTAAATCACCAGCACCAGCATGGGCACATAGATAAACAGCAGCCCCATCACCAGCATAAAGCGGGAGAAGCTGTATTTTTTTAGAAATTCCATAAGCAAATACTCAAAACTGCTCACTGTAGGTACGAATTTATTCGTACAAAAAAATTATGCTATGCAAATGTAGTTTCGCCTTACGCTCGCCGCCCTCTCTTATACCCCTTCGTCATATCCGTTGACTCCTTTGTCATCTTCGCCTAGTACTCCATAAAGCCTGTCTACTCCTTCGTCATCCCCGCCTAGTACTCCGTCATCCCCGCACTTGACGCGGGGATCTCCTAAACCGGATGGAGATTGCCCGGTCAAGCCGGGCAATGACGGTGGAGAGTCAAACAGTGCAGTAGCCTTGGACGCTTACCCCTCCAGCTCTTTGGCTTGCGCCCGGTTAAACAACACAATCGGGATAATCAGGATCAGCAGCATAATCACCGCCAGCGCCGAGGCCACCGGCCAGTCGCGGTTGTTGAAAAACTCCTGCCACAGCACCTTGCCGATCATCAGGGTTTCCGGACCGCCCAGCAGTTCGGGAATCACAAACTCGCCCACCACCGGGATAAACACCAGCATGCAGCCGGTGATGATGCCGCCTTTGGACAACGGGAAGGTGATTTTCCAGAAGGTGGTATGCCGGCGTGCACCCAGATCGGCAGCGGCCTCCAGCAGCGACAGGTCATGCTTGGCCAGGTTGGCATACAACGGCAGCACCATAAACGGCAGGTAGGCGTAAACAATGCCGATGTACACCGCCACGTTGGTATTGAGAATCTGCAACGGCTCGCTGATCAGCCCGGTCCACAGCAAAAAGCTGTTGAGAATGCCGTTGTTGCTGAGAATCCCCATCCAGGCATAGACCCGAATCAGCAGCGCCGTCCAGGTCGGCATCATGATCAGCAACAGCCACACCGGACGCATCGGCTCGCTGGAGCGGGCGATGGCATAGGCCATGGGATAGCCAACCAGCAGGCATAACAGGGTGCTAACGGCGGCGATCTTCACCGACCCCAGATAGGCGGCGATATACAGCTTGTCCTCGGTCAGCAGGATGTAGTTGCCCAGATTAAGCAGCACCGTCAGTTGCTGATCGGCCCACTCCACCAGACTGGTGTAGGGCGGAATGGCAATTTCCGCCTCGGCAAAGCTGATCTTGAGGATGATGGCAAACGGCAGCAGGAAAAACAGCAGCAGCCACACAAAAGGCACGCCAATCAGGGCATGGCGGCCTTTCGGCAGCCAGCGGCGCAGGTGCAGTCCGGTCAGGCTTTTCATTGCTGGAATACCACGCCGCTGTCGTCAACCCAGTGTACGAATACTTCATCGTCCCAGGTCGGGCGCTTGACGTTACGCTCGGAGTTGGCCATGAATGCCTGGGCAATCTTGCCCGACGGCAGCTCGACGTAGTACACCGAATGCCCGCCCAGATAGGCGATATCGTGCACGATGGCGGTGCTCCAGTTGTAGTCTTCGTATTCCAGATCGTCCGGCTTTTCCGCGCACAGCAGCAGTTTTTCCGGGCGCAGGGCGAAGGTGACCCGCTTGTTTTCTTCCCGCGAGGCGATACCGTGACCGATGTAAATCGGGCGCGGCAGATCCGGGCAGGCAACTACAGCATGATCCGGCTCTTCGGCAATCAGCTCACCGTCAAACAGGTTCACGTTGCCAATAAACTCGCACACCATGCGGTTGGCGGGGGTCTCGTAAATATCCACCGGCGAACCAACCTGCTCAATCCAGCCCTGGTTCATAATAGCGATGCGCTCGGCCATGGTCATGGCCTCTTCCTGATCGTGGGTGACCATCACGCAGGTCACTCCAACCCGCTCAATAATTTCCACCAGCTCCAGCTGCATCTGCGAGCGCAGTTTTTTGTCCAGTGCGCCCATGGGTTCGTCCAGCAACAGCAGCTTGGGTCGTTTGGCCAGAGAGCGGGCCAGCGCCACCCGCTGACGCTGGCCGCCAGACAGTTGATGCGGCTTGCGCTTGGCGTACTTGGTCATGTGTACCAGCCGCAGCATTTCATCGACCCGGTCCTGAATTTCTTCCCTGGGCAGACGATCCTGCTTGAGGCCAAAGGCGATGTTCTGCTCCACGCTCATGTGCGGAAACAGCGCATAGGACTGGAACATCATGTTGATCGGGCGCTCATAGGGCGGCATCTCGGTAATGTCCACGCCGTCCAGGTAAATCTTGCCTTCGGTGGGGGTTTCAAACCCGGCCAGCATGCGCAGCAGGGTCGACTTGCCCGAGCCGGAACCGCCCAGCAGGGCAAAAATCTCGCCTTTGTTGATCTTGATGCTGACTTCATCCACGGCCAGGGTATCGCCAAAGCTCTTGGAGACTTTCTTGATCTCGACCAGAACGTCTTTGGGCTTTTGCATGTTGGCCAGCGCTTTTTTGTAAGCGCCCGAAGGTATTGCCATTTAGTCTTCTCTCAACTGTTTGATGTGTTTTTCTTTACGGGTTGCTGGGTGGTTTGTTCTACGGGTGTGCTGTTGAGGTATTGGTGTTTGGCAGACCAGGCAACTGGATTGCAAAGACGCCGTAAATACATCCCTGTAGGCTCCGCAACGCCATCCATGGCGTT
>CAZMLX010000045.1:0-11190 GCA_964567275.1 uncultured Thiopseudomonas sp.
GCCCAGAGCGTTTACGCCCCCATGCTGAAGGAACTGTCATGACCCACTCGCCCGCTGCTCAGGCCCAACAGCTCAACCCTCTGGATTTCCCGCTCTACGGCAGCCGGCTGATCGAGGCCAGCGCCGGTACCGGCAAAACCTTCACCATCGCCCTGCTCTATGTACGGCTGGTACTGGGCCAGGGGCTCAGTCCTGCGGGCGAAGACAGGCCGCTGCTGCCACGGCAGATTCTGGTGGTTACCTTTACCGAGCTGGCCGCCGGCGAGTTGCGTGACCGCATCCGTGCCCGGCTGGTGGAAGCCGCCGACTACTTTCTGGATGAAAATCTGGGCAAAGAACAGGTGCTGGTTGAGCTGCGCAACAGCTACCCCCCGGAGCGCCGGAAACAGTGCGCCTGGCGTTTGCAGGCTGCCTCGGAAAGCATTGACGAAGCCAGTATTTCCACCATTCACAGCTGGTGTAACCGCATGCTGGTGGAGCACGCCTTTGACAGCCGGGGCCTGTTTGACCGCAGCCTGGAAACCGACACCCGCGAGCTGCTCACCGAGGTGGTGGAAGACTACTGGCGCACGCACTTTTATCCGCTAGACAGCGACAAGGCCCAACTGGTCAGCAAGGCCTTTGCCTCGCCCGCCGACCTGCTGGACAAAGTGGGCGACCTGCTTAATGCCGGCACCTGCGGCGTCAGCTACTGCGGCCAGCCCGTCGTCGCCGAGCCGCTGGACACACTGTTTGCCGGGCTGGACCACGCCAACACCGAACTGCAGGCCGCCGAACAGGCCATTCGCAGCCACTGGCTGCAACACTGGGACGAAATCAGCACCCACCTGCGGGAGCTGCGCGATGGTCTCAAGACGGTAAAAAAAGCGGACCGAGAACCGGACGCCTTTGACGAGATACTGGCCGCCATTCATTTCTGGCTACAGCAAGGCGGCGATTTTCCGAACTACCTGGACCACTTTGCCAGCGACCGCTTCGAGTTTTTAAAAACCGCCAAAATCCAGCAGGCCAAAGCGCTGCAAGCCTTTGAGCTGACCCGCCAGTACAACGCTGCCAAACAGCAGGCCAGCGGGCAACAGAACGACCTGCTACCGGCACTGCTCAGCCAGGCAGCTGACTGGATTAACCGGGCATTCGAGCGCCGCAAAAACCAGCACTCCTGCATGACCCAGGACGACCTGATCAGCGAACTGGAAAAAGCGCTGGACCCGGCCCGCAACGGCGAACACGCCCTGGCGCTGGCCGCCAACATCCGCAAGGGTTTTCCGGTGGCGATGATTGACGAATTCCAGGACACCGACCCGCTGCAATACCGCATTTTTGACCGCATTTATCAGGTACAGGCCAACCATCAACACCTGGGCCTGTTCATGATTGGCGACCCCAAACAGTCCATCTATGCCTTCCGTGGTGCCGACATTCACAACTACCTGGCGGTACGCACCGCCACCGAAGGCCGGCACTACACGCTGAAAACCAACTACCGCTCCACCACCGCCGTAGTGGCAGCCTGCAACGCTTTTTTCCAGCATGCCGAACAGCACGAACGCGGCGCTTTCCAGTACCGCAGCGGCACAGAAGATCCCATTCCCTATGTGCAGGTAGAGGCCCATGGCCGTAACAACCAGCTGTTTCTGGGTGGCAGCCCGGCCCGCCCGCTGACCCTGTGGCACTTTGACCGTGACCCGGAAGCGGCAGACGACATGCAGGGCGTGGGCCTGAAAGACTACTTCAAACGTGCCGCCGAACAGACCGCCAGCCAGATTGCCGGCTGGCTCACCGATGCGACCAGGCGCAAAGCCGGCTTTGGCGACGAGCAGGTAAAAGAACCGCTGGAAGCCAAAGACATTGCCGTCATTGTCCGCGACCGACAGGAAGCCCAGGCGGTCACCAAAGCCCTGCACAGCCGCAACATCCGTTCGGTTTACCTGTCCGACCGCGAATCCTTGTTGGCCAGCCAGGAAGCCAAAGACTGCCTGCACTGGCTGCACGCCTGCGCCGAACCCGCCGACGAACGACGGGTCAGAACCGCACTGGGCACGGTGTCCATGCAGATTCCGTTGCACGAACTCGCCGGCTGGTTAAATGACGAGCTGCAATGGGAAAGCATCATGCTCGACTTCGCCACCCTGCACGCCACCTGGCGCAAGCAGGGCGTGATGGTGATGGTGCGCCGCTTGCTGGAGCGCTTTCAGGTACCGCAACGTCTGGTGCACAGCCGCAACGAGCGCAGCCTGACCAACCTGCTGCATCTGGCCGAATGGTTGCAGCAGGCCTCCAGCCAGCTCGATGGCGAGCAGGCACTGATCCGCCATCTGGCCGAGCAGCTGGACAGCAAAAACGAGGAAAACCTGCTGCGGCTGGAAAGCGACGCCCAGCGCATCCGCATCCTCACCATCCACAAGTCCAAGGGGCTGGAATTCCCGGTGGTAATACTGCCCACCATTGCCAGCTGGAAACCGGTTGACGGCCGCAAAAAACAGGTGCCCTGGCGCATCAATGGCCAGCACTATGTCGAAGTGGCCGGCAACAAAATCTTTGCCGAAGGCTGGGATGAAGCCAACCGTGAACGCATCAGGGAAGATCTGCGTCTGCTCTATGTGGCCATGACCCGTGCCAGCCATGCGCTGTTTCTGGGCACCGGCCCGCTGCTCCGGGGCAACAGCAAAAACATCCAGCTGCACGAGTCGGCCTTTGGCTACATCCTCAATGCCGGCAAGCCTTTCCAGACCGCCGACGAAATGCACAGCGCCCTTGAACAACTGGCCCGGCACTGCGGTACCGAGCCACGGGTTGATCCACACCCCGAAAGCGACCCGGCCCCCGACCCGCAGCAGTCCGAACTGGAAAGCGCCCGCCCCGCCCCCCGGCTGGGCAACCTGTACAACTGGTGGATTGCCAGTTACTCGGCGCTGGAGTTTGCCGGCCAGGGCCAGACCAGCCCCGCCGTCGAGCCGGAAAACGCCCGCCAGGACCAGCTGCTGGAATACCGGAGCGAACCCGGGCCAGCGCCCGGCACACCCGCCGAACCGCCTGCCAGCACCGACAATTTCATGCACAGCTTTCCCCGTGGCGCACAGTGGGGCACCTTTTTGCACAGCCTGCTGGAATGGGCCGCCGTGGCACCCGGCTTTTCGCCGCACACCCGCCATTTACAGGGCTTTGCTGCCGCCGTGGCCGACGACAAGCAACGCCTTGGCCTGATCACCCGCCGCTGCCGCCTGCGCGGCATTGAAGAGCTGGCCCAGGGGCTCAGCGACTGGCTGAAAGACTTTTTGCAACAGCCATGGCCCGCCGGCTTTGCCCTGCAAGAGATTGCGCCCGCCCAGCTGGCGGTAGAAATGGAGTTCCTGCTGGAAGTGCATCAGGCCAAAGTGCAAGACATCGACCGCCTGATCCGTCACCACATGCAGGTTCCCGACAGGGTGGCCAGCGCCAAACCCGCCACCCTCAACGGCATGCTCAAGGGCTTTATCGACCTGGTGGCCGAGCACGAGGGGCGCTATTACATCATCGACTGGAAATCCAACCACCTGGGCGACAGCGACGCCGACTACAGCCGGGCGTGCATGCAACAAGCCATCTATGAGCACCGTTACGACGTTCAATATGTGCTGTACACGCTGGCCCTGCACCGCCACCTGCGTCAGCGCCTGCCCGGCTATGACTACGAGCGGCACATGGGCGGCGCCCTGTACAGCTTTATCCGTGGCAGCCACAACCCGCACACCCACGGACTGTTTGACGACCGCCCGCCCAAAGCCCTGATCGAAGCGCTGGACCAGCTGTGCAGCCAAGCCGGACAAGGAGAGCAACCGTGAGCCTGTTTCAACACCACCACCCCATGCTGGAGCAACTGCGCCACTGGGCTGACAGCGGCGCCCTGCGCGACCTGGACCTGGCACTGGCCAGCTTTGTGCATCACGAACTGCCAAACACCCCGGCATCGGTGCTGCTGGCCACCGCACTGGTCAGCCAGCACAACGGCCACGGCCATGTCTGCCTGAATCTGGCACAGGCTCTGCAACAGCCCGACCGCCTGCTGTCCCCTGCCCGGCTGGCTGACCGCCAGCCAGCCCTGTCAGCCCAGACCGAGCTGACCCGACTGTTGGCCAACCTGAGCCTGTCCCGATGGCTGGCCGAACTCGCCGCTAGCCCCGCTGTTTACCAGCCCGCCAAAGAGGAACCCGAAAACCTCGGCGACAGCCCGCTGGTACTGGCCGGCAGCGCAGAACAGCCGCTGCTGTACCTGCGCCGTTACTGGCGCTACGAACAGCAGATTGTGCAGGCCATCCGGCAGCGGCTGACCCGGCCCAACGAACTGCCGGAAGCGGCCACCCACGCCCTGCTCGACAGCCTGTTTCAAGATCAGCAAGTCGATGTCCAAATCGGCACCGACTGGCAAAAAATCGCCTGCCTGCTGGCAGCCCGCAGCAACTTTGCCATCATCACCGGCGGCCCCGGCACCGGTAAAACCACGACAGTGGTACGGCTGCTGGCCTTGCTGCAGGGCTTGCAACGGGCAGCCGACAAACCCCTGTTGCAGATTCGCCTCGCCGCCCCCACCGGCAAGGCGGCGGCCCGGCTGAGCGAATCCATTATTGGCAGCATTGCACAACTGACCCTGCCCGCCCGGCACGCAACCGAGATTCAAAACAGCATCCCCAAAGAAGTCACCACCCTGCACCGCCTGCTGGGCAGCCAGTATGGCTCGCGCAAATTCAAACACCATGCCGGCAACCCGCTGCCGGTAGATCTGGTGGTCGTCGACGAAGCCTCGATGATGGACGTGGACATGATGGCACGGCTCACCGACGCCCTGCCCGCCCACGCCCGGCTGATCCTGCTGGGCGACAAGGACCAGCTGGCCTCGGTGGAAGCCGGCTCGGTACTGGCCGACCTCTGCCAGGGAGCCGATCGGGGCAACTATCAACCCGACACCGCCGGCTGGGTGCAACGCATGGCCGGCGAACCCCTGCCCGCACCGCTCGTCAGCGACCAAGGCAGCGCCCTGCATCAAGCCATCTGCATGCTGCGCCACAGCTACCGCTTCAGTGCACAACCCGGCATTGGCGCACTGGCCACCCTGGTCAACCAGGGGCACGCCAGCGCCCGGGATGTCATCGACACCATCAGCGCACACCCGGCCAGCCTGGCACTGCTGCAAACCGACAGCTCATCCATGACCGCACTGGAACAGCACGCCGTGCAAGGCTATGGCCACTATCTGAAAGTGCTGCAAGAACAGGCCCCGACCACCGACAGCGACCAGGCCCGGGTGGAATGGGCACAGACGGTATTTAAAGCCCACAACAGCTTCCAGCTGCTGGCGGCGGTACGCAAAGGCGCCTATGGCGTGGACAACCTCAATCAACTCATCAGCCGTGCCCTGCAGCGCCAGGGCCTGCTGCCGGATACCGAAAGCCTCTGGTACCACGGCCGCCCGGTAATGGTCACCCGCAACGACTACAGCCTGAAACTGATGAACGGCGACATCGGCCTGTGCATGCAATGGCCCGGCGGCAGCCTGCGAGTCGCCTTCCAGGACGAACACGGCAGCATCCGCTGGGTACTGCCCAACCGCCTGCAAGACGTCGAAACCGTATTCGCCATGACCGTACACAAATCCCAGGGCTCGGAATTTACCCACACCAGCCTGGTCATGCCCGACCAGCCCAACCCGGTACTCACCAAGGAACTGGTCTACACCGCCATCACCCGCTCCAAAGAAAAATTCACCCTGCTCAACAGCAGCAACAGCGTGCTCACCCAAGCGCTGAGCCAACAGGTCAGCAGAAACAGCGGGCTGGCCTAAGCAACTCGGGTTCGAACCCGAACTCACACAGGCGGTTGAGCTGCCTGGCAATTTCACGCAGACTCAGTTTTTGCATCAGGCCAAACCTGATTGCTATACGATCATCAAGGTCAAGCTGTTTGTATGACATAACGCAATACCTTACCAGATTGGTCAGGTGTTGCACTTAGAAATTGAGCCCGCCCCAGGAAGTGCGTTACCTTTAAGCGAAGAATCGAAAACAGATTTTTTACGCACAAAAAATCTTCCTTTTTTTGTCGAACCTAAAGGGAAAGAGAAATATGTTGAATTTTCTATTGACCGGCTAATGCTAAATATCATTAAACTTTTCTCATCTAACTTTGATGGTGGAACAATAAGACTGTACAACTTATTTAATCTAAAGAATCAAAACTCTGGAGAAGCTATTAAACAATTCCAAAAAACCTGAAACACCCTAAAATGTTCTCTCCTGATTCAGAAATAATATTTTGCGATGCTCCTGTTATTGTTGCGCCTGGCTCTAACGCTAAAAAACCAAATCTAAAAAAGCAACTTATTAGACATATACATCTAGCCTCCAAAGAAAACCTATTTTCACTGAGCTACAAAGAGCCTAAAAAATATCACTTTACAAAAGCAAAAGTTGATTCAGAAGGTTTTATCCACAGCTACCATCCTTCATATACGCACATGTATGGCAACAAAACAGACATAGGTGAATTATCAATACAAAAGTGACATAACCTCTCTCAATAATTTACGCCAAATTATAAATTTAGTACTAGAAACAACCATCTATTAAAAATGGAAACTCCATGCAGGACAAACAAATACATAACACTCTAATCATTGGGGCAGGCGGTGCTGGCTGCGATATAGCTAAAACCATCGCGCAAAACATGCAGCAAGAATTACTGCTAATTAATACTTACCTACCAACATTAGATAACAATAATGCGGATTCTAAAATTTTCTTGGATTTTTCAGGGCAGAATCAAAGTCAGGATAATTTAGCAGCTCTACTCACAGCCGAACAAAATACAATAAATACTGCCCTAAACGGCAAAGATAAAATCATTATTTGCGCTGGTCTTGGCGGTTTTGCTGGCACAAATTGCGCTTTAATTTTGGCCAAAATGTTCCAGCAAAAAAGTTTGCCGATAACAGTTGTTGTGACTTTACCCATGGAGTTTGAAAGTGCTAAATACAGGAATATCGCAGAACAAAGCCTAACTCAGTTGCAGCAGTTTACCGATAATATACTTGTTCATGACCATGCCAAAAAACAAAATCTTTATCAGAATAGGAACTTGTCACTTGAAGATTACTTTAAGCAAGTCGCTACACAGCTTGCCGCAGAAGCAGCCAACCTTAATGGCTAATTCCCTTCGAGCTTATGATTAAAGTAGGTATTTTTTGGATATATGGAGACCATCGCCGCCGCTTTCGCTGCCGAGGGTCGTAATGAAAAACGCGTAGCCTGCTTGTACCAAATTCCCTTGTCCGATGTTGAAGCAGCACTTCGATTCCAAAGCACGGAGACTGGCTTTGGATGGAAAAGGTAAACATCCGGTGATCACATCATCCACGTAGCGCTGGCACTGTCAGTGTAGTATCCACTTATTTTCAAGTGGACCTTCATTACATCCGGCGCTGGTTGCTTGGCTGACGACGGGGACGACCCTTGGTATAAAGTTTGACAGGTGGTGAATGCATACCCCCTAGCTCAAAAGAGCTCACCGTTGTAAGCGTCCACTGATCCTATCTTGAGCGTCTCGTTATAGCCTTCAGGAGGAGTATCTACTAGCAAATTAATGGATGGCCCCAGCACCACGTCCCCGACTCCCAGAGCCAGCTTTATGTCAAAAAGGCCGATACATCATGTGCCTGACTTTGTGCCATTTATAGAAGACATGTGTTTCCGAACAAAGCAATCGGCTTATATTGGCACAAAATGGTGAGACGCGTGCCAGCTCTAGACCGGGCATCTTGACGCAACCGCTACATTTACAACCGAATCACGCCAATCAAAAACGACGCACTCATACCGATAATTTTTGCCCTCCGAAGGCAGGCGCGCGCCTCCAGCGGTTTCAGCGAACACTTCTTCGTGCCCAACGTGGAAAAGACCTTCCATCGCGGCAGCACCGACTACTTCATCCAGGATCGCAAGATCGACATCGGCGCCTTCGACTCGCCGAAATTCGTCGGCCTGCCGGTGGGCGAAATCCTCAAGGTGGGCAAGCATGACTTCACCGCCGAAACCGGCGAACCGCTGAGCAATGGCGACGGCCTCAACGTGCTGCCCAAGCGGGAAGTCGTCGGCTTTCGCGCCAACACCGTCGAGCTACTCAACGAAGTCGAGCAGGACGGCCAGCCGCGCTACCAGTACCGCATCGTGCCCAACGAGATGCCGGCGGAACTGAAACAGCTGCGCCTGCCCCAGGTGCTCAACCGCAACCTGGACCACAACTGGCAACAAGCGCTGCTCAAGACCTCAGCCGAACGCCGCGTGCCGGTGCGCTTTCAGGTCGAGCTGAGCGAGGCGCAACTGACGCTCAACGTGACCAGCGAGGAAGGCATCAGCGCCTCGGCGAATCTGGCCGGGCCGTTCGGTCCGGCCAAGAATCCGCAACAGGCCCATGAGCAACTGCGCGACACCCTGAGCAAACTCGGCACCACCATCTATCACGCCGAACACGTCGAGATCGACGCGCCCGAGGCGTTGTTCATACCCAACTCGCAGCTCAAGACCCTGCGCCGCGACGCCATCGACGCCTTGACCGCCGCGCGCCTTTTATCAGCGCTACGGCGTGCAGCTGATCGACGCCGCCTACGAGGCCCACGAGGAAGCGGGCGAAGTGCCGGTGATGATCACCAAGCACTGCCTGCGCTTCTCCTTCAACCTGTGCCCGAAACAGGCCAAGGGCGTTACCGGCGTGCGCACCAAGGTCGCGCCCATGCAGCTGATCCATCAGGACGAAGTGCTGACCCTGAAGTTCGACTGCAAACCCTGCGAGATGCACATCATCGGCAAGATGAAGGGCCACATCCTCCACCAGCCGCAGCCGGGCAGCGCCGCCAGTGTGGTCGGTTTCATCAGCCCCGAGGACCTGGTGAAGACCATCAAACGCAAACCCGCCCGGCCGTAAGCCAGCCTTAGAGCTCCATGGGCGCCTGGCGGCACAGCTCGGCCAGCGCCGCGACCCAGACCTCGTGCTCATTCAGGCAGGGCACCAGGCGCAGTTCCTCGCCACCGGCGGCGAGGAACTGTTCGCGACCACGGTCGCCGATTTCCTCCAGCGTTTCGATGCAATCGGCGACGAACGCCGGGCACATCACCAGCAGCTTCTTCACCCCGCGCGCCGCCAGTTCGTCCAGGCGCGCCTCGGTGTAGGGCTCGATCCATTTGGCGCGTCCCAGCCGCGACTGAAAGGCCACCGACCACTGCTCGGGCGCCAGCCCCGCCTCGCGGGCGAAGCCCTCGGCGGTTCTCAGGCATTGCGCGCGATAACACGTAGCGAGCACCTCGCCCTCTGCCCGCTGGCAGCAATCGGCGCTCTTCAGGCAATGGTTGCCCGAGGGGTCGCGCTTTTGCAGATGGCGCTCGGGCAGGCCGTGAAAACTCAGCAACAGGTGATCGAAGCCCTCGTCCAGATAGGGCTTGGCACTGGCGTGCAGCGCCTTGAGGTACAGCGGCTGATCGTAGAACGGGGCCAGGATCGACAGCCGCAACCGCAGGCCGTGGCGACGGATCACCCGCCGCGCCTCCTCGATCACCGTGGTCACGGTGCTGTCGGCGAACTGCGGATAGAGCGGCGCCAGGGTCACCTGCTCACAGCCCTGCTCGGCCAGGCGACGCAGCGCCCGCTCGATGGACGGCTCGCCATAGCGCATGGCCAGCTCCACCGGACCCTGCCAGTGCGCGTGCATCGCCTGTTGCAGGCGGCGACTGATTTCCACCAGCGGCGAGCCCTCCGGCCACCAGATCGACGCATAGGCCTCGGCGGATTTCGCCGGCCGGCGCAGCAGGATCAACGACACCAACAGGCGCCGCAGCGGCCACGGCAGGTCGATCACATAAGGGTCCATCAGAAACTGATTGAGGTAGCTGCGCACATCGGCCACCTCGGTGGACGCCGGGGAACCGAGGTTCACCAGCAGCAGGGCGTGATCGGTCATTTGTGTACCTCAGGTCGAAAAAAGTAAGTACGACGGCGCGGTGGGCATGCCGGGCATGCGCCTCGCGGCACACCGCTACAACGGTCGCGCATTCTTGTACATCTTTAAATACTTGTAAAGCTTTTAGCGGCAGGGTAGCCTGTCGACTTTCCAAGGAGGTCGCCCATGCACCCTGCTCCGATTGCCATCATCGGCACCGGCATCGCCGGTCTTGCCGCCGCGCGCACCCTGGCCGAGGCCGGGCGTGCCGTACAACTGTTCGACAAGAGCCGTGGCAGCGGCGGACGGCTGGCCAGCAAACGCAGCAGTATCGGCGATTTGGACCTCGGCGCGCCGTATTTCACCGCCCGCGACGCGCAGTTCCAGGCGGCTCTCGCACAGTGGCACGCCGCCGGCTGGGCCGCGCCCTGGACACCCGCCCTGTATCGCCACCACGACGGGCGCCTGCTGCGCGTCGACGACCAGCCGCCGCGCTGGGTCGGCACCCCGCGCATGAGCGCCCTGACGCGCGGCCTGCTGGGCGACCTGCCGGTGCGCTTCAACTGTCGCATCACCGAGATCGTACCGAACGCCGGCGACTGGCAACTGCTCGACGCGGACGGCAATCGCCACGGGCCTTTCAGCCAGGTGATCGTCGCCGTGCCGGCGCCCCAGGCCAGCGCCCTGCTGGGTGCGGCGCCGGCGCTGGCGGCACAGGCCGCCAGCGTGCCGATGCGCGCCACCTGGACCGTGGCGCTGGGTTTCCGCCAGCCGGTGCCCAGCGCCGTTGAGGCCTGCTTCGTCGGGGGCGCGCCGCTGGACTGGCTGGCCCGCAGCTCCAGCAAGCCCGGCCGCAACAGCGACATGGACAGCTGGGTGCTGCATGCCGACAGCGCCTGGAGCGAACAGCACCGCGAGCTGCCCGCCGCGCAGGTCGTCGCCCACCTGTACGACGCCTTCGCCGCCGTCATCGACTGCCCACTGCCAGCCGCCGACTTCAGCCTCGCCCACCGCTGGCTCTACGCCCGGCCTGCTCAGGCACAGGGCTGGAGCGCCCTGGCGGACCCGGAAGCCGGCCTGTATGCGTGCGGCGACTGGTGCCGCGTGGGCCGCGTCGAAGACGCCTGGCTGAGCGGCCGCGACGCGGCCCTGCGACTGCTGGAGGACACATGAACCGCTTCAATCCACGCAAGCTCAGGCTGTCCAAGTGGACCGCCTGCCAGCCGGAGAAC
>CAZMLX010000045.1:11200-13309 GCA_964567275.1 uncultured Thiopseudomonas sp.
GCGAAAAGCATTTTCTGGTCACCGAACTGCTGTGCGACGAGGACGGCACACCGCTGCAGATCGACTTGCAGGCGGTGTACAGCGGGCGCACGCAGCGCCTCGATTGGCGCGAATTGCGCGACGACCAGCGCTGGAAGCTCGGCTGGCAGTGAATCGGCGGGTCCTGAAGAGTCACACGCAACTGGATCCTGTACAGGTTTTGACGTCACACTCGCCAGCGACGAGCGCACCAGCCTCTTTGCCCGCCTGGCGTGCCGTCATCCGCAACTCCCGGAGCTTCACCCATGTTTATGCGCACCCGCACACTGCACAACGCCCTGCGCGACAGCCAGGCGCAACAGGCCATGCTCGAGGCGGAGCAGGTCGCCCTGCGCCAGACGCTGGCGATCATCGAATTCAGCCCGACGGGCGAGGTGCTCGACGCCAGCCCGCTGTTTCTGCAACTGCTGGGCTACTCGCTGGAGGAGATTCGCGGCCGGCATCAGCGAATGTTCTGCGAGCCGGCCTACGCCGACAGTGGCGAATACGCCGCGTTCTGGAAGCGGCTGTGCCGCGGCGAGGGCTGCAGCGAGCGCTCCCTGTACCTGGCGCGTGACGGGCGCCGGCTCTGGCTGCAGGCCAGCTATGTGCCGGTGCGCGATCCCGACGGCGGCGTGGGACGCATCGTGCAGTTGGCCAGCGACGTCACCGAACGCACCCTGCGCTCGCAGGCCGAGTCGAGCTTCATGCAGGCGGTCGATCGCTCCATGGCGGTCATCGAGTTCGACCTGGACGGCCAGGTGGTCAATGCCAACGCGAACTTCCTGCAGGTCATGGGCTATCGCTTGGATGAAGTGCGCGGCCAGCACCATCGCCTGTTCTGCCAGCCCGATGAAGTGCGGAGCGAGGCCTATCGCGACTTCTGGACCAGCCTTAAGCGTGGCGAGTACCGCTCCGACCTGTTCCAGCGCGTCGACAAACACGGCGCCAGCGTCTGGCTGCAGGCCACCTACAACCCGCTGTACGACGCCCAGGGCCAGCTCTACGGCGTGGTCAAGTTCGCCACCGATATCAGCCGCCAGGTCGAACAGCGCGAAAGCGAATCAAGGGCCGCGCAACTGGCCTTCGCCACCTCGCGGCAGACCGATGAGCACGCCCGGCAAGGCGCCGCCGTGGTGCAGCAGACCGTGACCGTGGTGCAAAGCATCGCTGACGAACTGCAGCAGGTGGCCCAGAGCATTGGCGCGCTGAGCGCGCAGTCCGAGGAAATCGGCGGCATCGTCGACGCCATTCGCGGCATCGCCGAGCAGACCAACCTTTTGGCCCTCAACGCGGCCATTGAGGCGGCGCGCGCCGGCGACCAGGGGCGCGGCTTCGCGGTGGTCGCTGGAGAAGTGCGCAACCTGGCGCGGCGTACCCGCGAGGCGACGGTGGCCATTGGCGAGGTGGTCGGCAAGAATCGCGAGCTGGCCCGGCAGGCGGTCGACAGCATGCAGGCCGGCACGCTCAAGGCGGAGCAAGGCGTCAGCCTGGCCAATCAGGCCGGCACCCTGATTCTCGACATCCATCAGGGCGCGCAGCAGGTCGTCGAGGTCATCGGCCAGTTCGCCCAGACCCTCGACCGCCCTCAGGTGGTGGGCCAGGCCACTTCCGGCAGCGCCTCGACCGCCGGACGGGCGAACAGGTAACCCTGGAACAGGTAAATGCCCAGAGTCTGCAACTGGCGCAGCTCGCCGGGGGTTTCGATGCCCTCGGCGATCACCTCGATGTTCAGCACCCGGCACACGCCGAGAATGCCCTGCACGATGGCTTGGCGCACCGGATCGGTGTCGATGCCGCGCACCATCGCCATGTCCAGCTTGATGATGTCGGGCTGGAATTCGGCCAGCAGGTTGAGCCCCGCGTAGCCCGCGCCGAAATCGTCGATCGCCGTCTTGAAACCCTGGCGGCGGTACTCCTAGATGATGCGCTTGAGGTGCTCCTTGTCGACCAGGACTTCGGGCTTGAACGCGCCGGCCACGGCGTTGAGCGCCGCCGCGTCGAGCTTCTGGACGATCTTCTTCTTCGCCGGCTTGCCCGTGGCGGGGTCCAGGAAGTGCAGCACGCCGGGATACTCCCCGAACGGCGCGA
>CAZMLX010000046.1:0-8980 GCA_964567275.1 uncultured Thiopseudomonas sp.
TGCTGGAAATAACCCGCACCTGAAAAGCCCGGTTCGCCGGGCTTTTTTCTGTCCGGCATCAATGGGACGGTTTTGAGGCAAGCGCACTGGCAGCGGGTGCGCTAGAATTGGCCCGTTTGCAGCCTGGCAGGGACGCTCCGGGCTGACGACAGGGCAGTTGCGTATCTGTTTTGCTAAACTGTGAAGCAGTTTTGGAAAAATTTCCCAGTTTGCGTTATAAGTCGACTATTTTGTCAGGGTGTCCGGCTGTGGGCCGGCAGGCAGTTAGAGAGCATAGATGAATACCAAAGTTAATCTGGTAGGGCTGGCGCGTGCGGCTGTGGATTCCGGTTTGCTGGATGAACACAAGGTGATCGATGCGGTACAGCAGGCCAGGCGCAACTCCACACCGCTGGTGACCTGGCTGGTGCAAAACAAACTGGCGCCGGCACGGCGCCTGATGGAGCTGGCTGCCGACCAGTTTGGTGTGGCATTTATGGACTTGTCGGCCCTTAATCCCGAATTTTTCCCCAAGGATTCGGTAAGCGAAAAGCTGGCCCGTCAACACCGCATTCTGCCGTTGCACAAGCGTGGCAACAAACTCTATATCGCCCTGTCCGACCCGGCCAACCAGCAGGCGGTCAATGATGTGCAGTTCAGCACCGGTATGGGTGTGGAAGGGCTGCTGGTTGAGGATGACAAGCTGGGCCAGGCCATTGACCGCTTGTACGACTCGCCGGCCATGTCGCTGGAAGGCCTGGATGACATGGAGCTGGACGGGCTGGAAGCCGAAGAAGTCAAAGACAGCGCCGATGGTACGGTGTCGATGGACCCGGCCGACGAGGCGCCGGTGGTACGCTTTGTCAACAAAATGCTGCTGGATGCGATCAAGGGCGGCTCGTCGGACTTGCACTTTGAACCCTATGAAAAAGCCTATCGGGTGCGCTTTCGTACCGATGGCGTGTTGCACGAGGTGGCGCGCCCGCCGATTCAGCTGCGCGACCGTATTTCTGCCCGTTTGAAGGTCATGGCGGGGCTGGACATTTCCGAGCGGCGCAAACCGCAGGACGGCCGGATCAAGCTCAAGGTTTCGGCCAGCAAGTCCATCGACTTCAGGGTCAACACCCTGCCGACCCTGTGGGGCGAAAAAATTGTAATGCGGATTCTGGATGCCAGCAGTGCGCAGATGGGTATTGATGCGCTGGGCTATGAAGATGAGCAGAAACAGCTGTACATGGAGGCGCTGGCCCAGCCGCAAGGCATGATTCTGGTAACCGGGCCGACCGGCTCGGGTAAAACGGTTTCGCTCTATACCGGCCTGAATATTCTTAATACGGTGGAGCGCAACATCTCAACCGCCGAAGACCCGGTCGAAATCAACCTGGAAGGCATCAACCAGGTGAACGTCAACCCGAAACAGGGGATGGACTTTAACCAGGCGCTGCGTGCCTTCCTGCGTCAGGACCCGGACGTGATCATGGTGGGCGAGATTCGTGACCTGGAAACTGCCGAAATTGCCATCAAGGCAGCCCAGACCGGCCACATGGTGATGTCGACCCTGCACACCAACAGTGCGGCCGAAACCCTGACCCGTTTGCGCAATATGGGCGTAGCGGCCTTTAACCTGGCTACCTCGGTCAACCTGATCATTGCCCAGCGGCTGGCGCGGCGGCTGTGCAAATGCAAGGAAGAAGTCGATGTACCCCGGGATGTGCTGCTCAAGGAAGGTTTCACTGAGGAGCAAATTGGTACCTTCAAGGTGTATGGCCCCAAAGGGTGTGAAAACTGCAATGCCGGTTACAAGGGCCGGGTGGGGATTTACGAGGTGGTGCGGATTACACCGCCTTTGCAACGTATCATCATGGAAGATGGCAACTCGATTGAAATCAGTGCCCGGATGCGCGAGGAAGGCTTTAACGATTTGCGTGCCTCCGGCCTTAAGAAAGTGATGCAGGGCGTAACCAGCCTGGCAGAAGTCAACCGTGTAACCAAGGACTAAACCATGGCCAAAGCACCGAAAGAAACGATTTTTTTGTGGGAAGGCACCACCCGGCAGGGGACCAAGATCAAGGGCCAGATGTCTGGCCAGGACCCGTCGCTGGTCAAGGCCCAGCTGCGCAAGCAGGGCATCAACCCGACCAAGGTGCGCAAGCAGGGCATGCAGTTGCTGGGCTCGGGCAAGGCAATCAAACCGATGGATATTGCGGTTTTTACCCGGCAGCTGGCGACCATGATGAAGTCGGGCGTACCCCTGTTGCAGTCATTTGACATTATTCTGGAAGGGCTGCAAAACCCCAACATGAGCCGGCTGGTAGAGTCGATCAAGGTGGATATTGGCGGCGGTAACAGCCTGGCCAGCAGTCTGCGCAAGCACCCCAAGTACTTTGATGACCTCTATTGCAACCTGGTGGACTCGGGCGAGCAGTCCGGTGCGCTGGAAACCTTGCTGGACCGGGTAGCCACCTATAAGGAAAAGACCGAGGCACTGAAAGCCAAAATCAAGAAAGCCATGAACTACCCGATTGCGGTGGTGCTGGTGGCGGTGATTGTGTCGGCCATTTTGCTGATCAAGGTGGTGCCGCAGTTCCAGGAGGTGTTTGCCAACTTCGGAGCCGAGCTGCCGGCCTTTACCCAGATGGTGATTGGTCTGTCTGAAGCCTTGCAGGAGCACGGCATTATCGTGTTGCTGGGCATTGTCGGCGTGATTTTTGGTATTCGTACCATGTTGCAGCGTTCGGAAAAAATGCGTGATTCGGTGGACCGGATGATGCTCAAGGTACCGGTGGTGGGCAATATCATTTACAACTCGGCGGTGGCCCGCTTTGGCCGTACCCTGGCAACCACCTTTTCGGCCGGTGTGCCATTGGTGGATGCGCTGGACTCGGTGGCCGGGGCCACCGGTAACGTGGTGTTTAAAAATGCGGTGCACAGCATCAAAAATGAAGTCACCGGTGGTACCCAGCTCAATATTGCCATGCGGGCGACCCAGGTGTTTCCCGCCATGGCGCTGCAGATGACGTCCATCGGCGAGGAGTCCGGTGCGCTGGACGAAATGCTGGACAAGGTAGCCACCCACTACGAGGCCGAGGTGGATAACGCCGTGGACGGTCTGACTGCCCTGATGGAACCGATGATCATGGCGGTGCTGGGTGTGCTGGTGGGTGGTTTGATTATTGCCATGTACCTGCCGATCTTCCAGCTGGGTGCCGTTGTCTGATGGATGCTTTGGCATTGTTGCAGGACAGCCCGATGGCGTTGCTGGCACTGGCCCTGGTGCTGGGTTTGCTGGTCGGCAGCTTTTTGAATGTGCTGGTATACCGTTTGCCGGTCATGCTGGAGCGTGACTGGCTGGCGCAAGCCCGAGAGTTGCTGGAGTTGCCCGCCGAACAAGCAGCCACCTTCAACCTGCTTTGGCCGCAGTCGCGTTGCCCCCGTTGTGAAACCCCGATTCGTGCCTGGCAGAATATTCCACTGCTGAGCTGGCTGGCGTTGCGTGGCCGTTGTGGCAGCTGCAAGGCGGGTATCAGCCTGCGTTATCCGCTGGTGGAGCTGGCCAGTGGGGTGTTGGCGCTGGTGGTGGTCTGGCATTATGGCGCAACGCCGCTGGCGCTGGCCATGCTGGTGCTGACCTGGGGGTTGTTGGCGTTGTCGCTGATTGATGCCGATCACCAGTTGCTGCCCGATGTGCTGGTGCTGCCTTTGCTGTGGCTGGGGCTGATCGTCAACAGTCTGGGCGGGCTGGTCAGCCTGCAGGACGCCCTCTATGGCGCAGTGGCCGGTTATCTGTCGTTGTGGCTGGTGTTCTGGCTGTTCAGGCTGGTTACCGGCAAGGAAGGCATGGGCTATGGCGACTTCAAGCTGCTGGCGATGCTGGGTGCCTGGGGTGGCTGGCAGGTACTGCCGCTGACCATTTTGCTGTCTTCGGTGGTGGGAGCGGTGCTGGGCGTCATTATTTTGCGCCTGCAGCGTCAGGGACTGGCCCAGCCGTTGCCCTTTGGTCCTTATCTGGCCATTGCCGGCTGGGTTGCCATTGTGTGGGGCCGGCAGATTACCGACAGCTATTTGCAGTTTGCCGGTTTCGGCGGCTGAGGCTGTGCAGTCAGGCGGCCCGCCATGGCCGGCCGCCTGCTGACGGGATTATTGCTCCCCGGATTTGTTTTTCCCGGCGGTAAACTCTTTGAGCGCCTGGGCAAAGCAGAAGGGAATCAGGGCAAAGGCCAGGGCGATCACGCCGGTGGCTGTTTGCTGGGCTGCGTCTTTGGCAGCGCCCAGCCAGAGCAAAAGGACAGCGGCGCCAATACCGGTGCCGATCAGGGTGACAAGCCAAGCTTTTTCTTGCAAATTTTTCACGGTGCAACTCCTGGTGTGCAGGTCCATGTGTGGGGCCGCATGAGGGTACAGGGCGGCGCATTGGGCTCATTGACAGGCTGCCAATAAAACAAGGGGACTGGCCATTGTCAAGCTAGGCTTTGGGTGGGTAGGCGCTTTGTCGGCAGCATTCAGGCTATCGGCTGGAGTAACACAGAATGAAGTTTTTTGAGCGGCAACAGCGCACTACCACCCTGTTTGAGGGCAAGGTGGTGCGCCTGAAAGTGGACGATGTGCTGTTGCCGGATGGCGCACCGGCAGTCCGGGAAGTGGTGGAGCATCCGGGCGGTGCGGCGGTGCTGGCGGTCACACCGCAGCAGCAGGTTATTCTGGTTTGCCAGCATCGTTATGCCTGTGGCCGGGACATGCTGGAAATTCCTGCCGGCAAGCTGGAAACCACCGACCTGGATCCGGCTGATTGCGCCCTGCGCGAACTGGCCGAAGAAACGCCCTATAGCGCCCGCAGCATGCGCTTGCTGCACCGGTTTTACCCGACGCCGGGTTATTGCAACGAGCAGATTCACCTGTATCTGGCCGAAGGTGTACAAGCCGACAGCCAGTTGCAACCCGATGAGGGCGAATGGGTGGAAACCCGTTTGCTCAACGAGCAGCAGGTGCGTGAAGCGCTGGCCGGACAGCAGATCGAGGACGGCAAAACCCTGATAGCGCTCTATCACTGGCTGGCCATGCTGGATGCCGGCCGGTCCGGGGATAATTGTTAGGCCGGGCGGCGGCGGGAGTACAGCCTGCCCGGGGTTTATGGTAGTCTTGCCGCTTTCAAACCAGAGTGTGTTGTCATGCCAAATCGCCTTCGTTTTTGTCTGTTGCCATTGTTGTTGATGAGCGGGTTGGCGGTTGCCACACCCGAACAGCAGATCCGGCAGCAGCTGTTGAAATTGCAACCGGATATCGGCATTGAAACCATTAGCCAACTGCCGGGCCGGGATCTGTACGAAGTGCGTTTGGGCGGCAATCAGCTGATCTATGTGGACGAAACCGTCAGCCTGCTGATGCATGGCGAGCTGTACGGCCGCAATGCCATTGGCCAGATGGAAAACCTGACCGAGCGCTCGCGCCAGCAGATGGCGTCGGCGCTGATGAAGCAGCTGGATCCGGCCGAGCTGGTGATTTTTCCGGCGGCCCATAAAAAAGCATCCATTACCGTCTTTACCGATGTGGACTGTGGCTATTGCCAGAAACTGCATCAGGAAGTGCCCGAGCTGAACCGGGCCGGCATCGAAGTGCGTTATCTGGCCTGGCCCCGGCAGGGTCTGGCCGGCGACACCTACGACAGCATGGTCAGCGTCTGGTGTGCGGATGATCCACAGCAGGCGATGACCCGGGTTAAAAACCGTCAAAGCATTCCGGCCAAAACCTGCAAAAACCCGGTCGACAAACAGTATGCGCTGGGCCAGCAACTGGGGCTGCGGGGCACGCCGGCCATTGTGCTGGACAATGGCGAACTGCTGCCGGGCTATCTGCCTGCCGCCCAGCTGGCAGCCCAGGCCATTGCCGCCCAGTAATAAAATACATGCGGGCCTGCCTGGCGGGCCCGGAACCGAATCAAGCATGAGGTAAACACAGCGTGAAATCCGTCAAGGTCGGAATTTGTGGGCTGGGTACTGTCGGTGGCGGTACCTTTAATGTATTGCAGCGCAATGCGGATGAAATTTCCCGCCGCTGCGGCCGGCGTATCGAGGTGGTACAGATTGCCGCCCGCAGCCTTAACCCTCAATGTGACACTGGCAGCATTGCCGTCACCGAGGATGCGCTGGCGGTGGCCCGCAACCCCGATATTGACCTGGTGGTGGAGCTGATTGGTGGCTACGGCATTGCCAAAGAGGTGGTACTGACCGCCATTGAACACGGCAAGCATGTCGTCACTGCCAACAAGGCGCTGATTGCTGTGCATGGCAACGAAATCTTTGCCAAAGCCCGTGAAAAAGGCGTAATGGTCAGCTTTGAAGCGGCCGTGGCCGGCGGCATTCCGGTGATCAAGGCGATCCGCGAAGGCTTGTCGGCCAACCGCATCAACTGGCTAGCCGGCATCATCAACGGCACCGGCAACTTCATCCTGACCGAAATGCGTGAAAAAGGCCGTGCCTTTGAGGATGTGCTCAAGGAAGCGCAAGCGCTGGGTTATGCCGAAGCCGACCCGACCTTTGACGTGGAAGGTATCGATGCCGCCCACAAACTGACCATTCTGGCCTCCATTGCCTTTGGCATTCCGCTGCAGTTCGACAAGGCCTACACCGAGGGCATCACGCAGCTGACCACTGCCGACGTCAACTATGCCGAAGCGCTGGGTTATCGCATCAAGCATCTGGGCGTGGCCCGCCGCACCGCGGCCGGTATCGAACTGCGGGTGCACCCGACCCTGATTCCCGAAGAGCGCCTGATTGCCAACGTCAACGGCGTGATGAATGCGGTGATGGTCAATGGCGATGCCGTTGGCAATACCCTGTATTACGGTGCCGGTGCCGGCATGGAACCGACCGCCTCGGCGGTGGTGGCCGACATTGTTGATCTGGCCCGCACCCTGGGTGCCGACAGCAGCGCTCGGGTACCGGCGCTGGCGTTCCAGAACGAAGCCCTGTCTGACTGCCCGATACTGCCGATTGACCAGTGTGAAACCGCCTATTACCTGCGCATCCAGGCCAAGGACCATCCCGGCGTGCTGGCCCAGGTGGCGACCATTTTGTCCGAGCGTGGCATCAATATTGAATCCATCATGCAGAAGGACGAGGAAGAGCAGGGCGGACTGATTCCGATCATCCTGCTGACCCACCGTGTACAGGAGGCGCACATGAACGGCGCCATTGCTGCCCTGCAAGCCCTGGACTCCATTACCAACCCCGTGGTGCGTATCCGCGTGGAACAACTGGATTAACTGACGAGAAACCAACATGCGTTATATCAGCACCCGTGGCCAGGCACCGGCCCTGAATTTTGAAGATGTACTGCTGGCAGGTTTAGCCAGCGATGGCGGCCTTTATGTGCCGGAGAACCTGCCGCGCTTTACCGTCGAGCAGCTGCAATCCTGGGTGGGCCTGCCGTATCACGAACTGGCCTTTGAAGTGATGCGCCCCTTTGTCGCCGGCAGCATCAGCGATGCCGACTTTAAGGAAATCCTCAAAGATACCTACGCTGCCTTTAGCAACAGTGCCATTGCACCGCTGCGCCAGCTGGACACCAACGAATGGGCGCTGGAGCTGTTCCACGGCCCGACCCTGGCGTTCAAGGACTTTGCCCTGCAACTGCTGGGCCGCCTGCTCGATCATGTGCTGACCAAACGTGGCGAGCGGGTAGTGATCATGGGTGCCACCTCGGGTGATACCGGTTCGGCTGCGATTGAAGGCTGCCGTCGCTGCGACAATGTGGATATTTTCATCCTGCACCCGCACCAGCGCGTCTCCGAAGTGCAGCGCAAGCAAATGACTACCGCCCTGAGCGACAACATCCACAACATCGCCATCGAAGGCAACTTCGACGACTGCCAGGAAATGGTCAAGGCCAGCTTTGCCGACCAGGGCTTCCTGAAAGGCACCCGCCTGGTAGCGGTCAACTCGATCAACTGGGCGCGCATCATGGCGCAGATCGTTTACTACTTCCACGCTGCGCTGCAACTGGGTGCGCCACACCGCTCGGTGGCTTTTTCGGTACCAACTGGCAACTTTGGCGACATTTTCGCCGGTTATCTGGCCCGCAACATGGGCCTGCCGATCAGCCAGCTGATTGTCGCCACCAACCGCAACGATATCCTGCACCGCTTTATGAGCGGCAACCGCTACCACAAGGACCAGCTGCACCCAACCCTGTCGCCGTCCATGGACATCATGGTGTCGTCCAACTTCGAGCGTCTGCTGTTTGACATGCATGGCCGCAATGGCGCACTGGTGGCCGGGCTGATGGACAACTTCCGTGCCACCGGCCAACTGTCGGTGGAAGAAGACCGCTGGACCGAGGTGCGCAAACTGTTCGACTCGCTGGCGGTGGATGACGAGCAAACCTGCCAGACCATTGCCGAAGTCTATGCCCAGTGTGGCGAAATTCTCGACCCGCATACCGCCATTGGCGTACGTGCTGCCCGCGAATGCCGCCGCAGCCTGAGCGTGCCCATGGTAACGCTGGCGACTGCCCATCCGGTCAAATTCCCCGATGCGGTCGAGAAGGCGGTATCCGGCGTTGCGCCACAGCTGCCACCCCACATGGCCGACCTGTTCGAACGGGAAGAACGCTGCACCGTACTGGCCAACGACCTGAAAGTGGTCCAGGACTTCGTCAGCCAACACGGCAACCGTGGCAAGCCGCTTTAAGACGTCAGGGGGCAGAGTGACTGCCCCCTTCACCGCCTCCCGCCTCATACCGCTACCTGCCCCCACGCACCGTCATCTTGCCTCACACCGCCACCTGCCCCCCCACCGTCATCCTGCGCGAAGTCGCAGGATCCATAAGACGCATACCCGGATTCCGCAACTACGCTACGCTGCGTGCGGAATGACGGGTGGTGCTTGTCGCTCTGGTTTGGTCTATGCCGCCACCCCCGACGTTCTGTCACCACCATTCTGTCCCCCCACGCACCGTCATCCTGCGCGAAGTCGCAGGATCCATAAGACGCATACCCGGATTCCGC
>CAZMLX010000046.1:9080-13205 GCA_964567275.1 uncultured Thiopseudomonas sp.
AATTACGCTGCGCTGCGTGTGGAATGACGGGTGGTGCTTTATCCCGTTGCCTCGCACCGCAATGGCGGACGTCATTTTTACATCCGGCCGTTATCAGATAAAAATCTAATTTCAAACAGTTATCAATATTATTAGTATTCGCTCGTTTTTATCCATGCCAACAGGGGGCGATATGTCAGGAGTAAAGGTAGCAGGATGCTGGTTGGTACCAGTGTTGTGTGCAGGGTTGTCAATGTCGGCGCTAGCCGCTCCGGTCAAGCTGGAAGCCGTACCGCTTCAGCAGGCAATACAGCAGCTGGCCCGGTCCGCCGGTCTGAATGTACAGGGCGTCGAACATCTGGGCGGTACACAGGCTGTTTCCATGGAAGGCGAGCCCCGCCAGTTGCTGGAATCGTTGCTTGGAACGTCTGGTATCCGTTGGGAGATTCAGGGTGGCGTCTTGCGGATTTACCCTGTTGTTGCCAGCGAAAAACATGCGGTGCAGCTGCCGCAAGCCGTGGTGCTGGGCCAGGCGGAACCGACCGGGCTCATGGTGCTGGATCGTCAAATGCTGGCCAGCATGCCGGCCGGTAACGGCGATTTGACCAGTGCGCTGAAAATCCACCCCAACGTGCAGTTTGACAATGCCCAGCTCAGCAGCAAAACACCAGGCGAAATTGGGCCTGCCAATATCAGCATCAACGGTGCCCACTTTTACCAGAATGCCTTTGTAGTGGATGGCATTGGCTTCAATAACGATATTGACCCGGCCCATGACAATACCGCACTGCTGGACTCGGCACCGGGTCGCAGCCAGGGGCTGGCGCTGGATATTGATTTGCTGGACAACATCCAGGTGTATGACTCCAACGTGCCGGCATCTTTTGGCGGCTTTACCGGCGGCGTGGTCGAGGCCAATACACGGGCACCGTCCAGGGCGTTCAGTGGCAAGATTTCGTTACAGACATCACGCGACTCCTGGACCCGTTACCACATCGACAAGCGGGATCGTGAAAACTTCGAAAACTCCGGCAATGCCAATATGCAACCCAAGTTCACCAAGTGGACCCGGCGTGCCAATCTGGAAGGCCATGTCACCGACATTTGGTCTGATGGCCAGTATCAGCCAGAAACGTTCCACTATTCCGCTCAGCTTTTACTCGGCCAACAACGTGCAGCAAATGGGCTATCGGGAAGAAAAGCAAAAGCGTGAAATCGACAACTACTTCCTCAAGTCGGTATGGGCCATCAACGACCGGCTGGTGCTGGAAAGCTCGGTTACCCATGCCCCGGAAACCAACTATTACTTTGCTTCCAACATCATGAACTCGGGGGTCGACCTGAAAAGTGGCGGCCAGCAGTATGCGATGAAGCTCAAGTGGGATACTGACTGGGCGCGGGTTGAGCAGAATCTGGCTTATAGCGTGCTGGAACAGTCACGCGATTCGGAAAGCGATGACTATTACACCTGGCGTAAATCAGAGGCCAAAGACTGGGGGATTGGCAGCAGTGCCACAACCAACAGCCTTGAAGGTGGTTACGGTGATATCGAGCAAGAGCAGAAAACCCTGCAATACAAGCTGGACATCAACTGGAACCCATGGATGACGGGAGCGGTAACGCACAACATCAGCACCGGTCTGGATGCCAGCTGGAGCAAGGTCAACTATGAGCGTCTGACCGAGGCCAATGTGTATGTCACACCGGCTGCAACCGGCACCTGTATCAAAGCGGACGGTACTGTGGCCAATGCCTGTTTGGTCAGCCCGACGGCCAATGGCTGGGCGGGGCAATACATGACTTCAACCACCCGCTATGTAAAGGGCGGCTTCAACTTTACCACCCGAGAACTGGCCGCCTGGGTGCAAAACGACATGCGCATCGGCAACCTCAAGCTGCGCCCGGGCGTGCGAATTGACAACGACAACTACATGGAGAAAACCACGATTGCACCGCGTCTGGCCATGGAATATGACCTGATGGGTGACCAGCGTACGGTTTTTAGTGCCGGTGCCAACCGCTATTACGGGCGCAGCATCTATGCCTGGCGCTTGCAGGACGGCCGCAACCGCCTGCGTTATACCTATAAACGCACAGCTGCAATGGGCGGAATTAATGCCGACTGGGAGCAGAGCGCCCAGGCTCAGAACAGCAGCAAATTCAGTCAGCTGGACATACCCTATGACGATGAATGGGTGCTGGGCTTCAAACAACAGCTGGCAGGACTGGAATTCGGCTTCAAGTATGTCAATCGCACCGGCAAGGACCAGGTGGTCAAAGTGCGTGGTACTACGCTGGGACAGCCATCCACCGATCCGGATCTGTCCAGCACCTATACCACCTACACCAATGCCGGCCGCAGCCGTAACGACATCTACACCCTGACGGTGCAGCCGTTGCGGCCGCTGGATTTTGCCGGCACCCAAACCAGTGCACTACTGGCGCTGGACTGGAGCAAAAGCAAGGCATCCTCGCCTATCTACTCGGATACCGGAGATACCTGGCGGATGACGCCTACATTCAGTACAAGGGCAGCTTTATCCATTATGCGGATCGGCCAGCCGACAATTACCATCGCCCCTGGACCGCACGGTTGAACACCATTACCAAAATCGAAGCGCTTAACCTGACTGTAGACAACTTTGTCCGCTACCGCTCCGGCTATGCCAAGGCAGGCAACACCGGCAAGAAAGTCGAGTACAACGGTCAGTTGGTCAACGTCTGGGACGAGCTGAAATACAAGGCTGTGGTGACCTGGGACATGCGGCTGGGCTGGGAGCTGCCTACGGCAAAAAATCAGGCTGCCTTTGTCAATCTGGATATTTTTAACGTCCTCGACAAACAGGTAGTATCCAGCTCCACCAGCACCAATGCTGAAAATGCGGTGCCAACCTATGAAATTGGCCGGCAGTTCTGGGTTGAAGTGGGCTACAGGTTCTGACAGGGCCGGAGGAAAAAACATGGGCAGACTGGCCGGGCTGATGATTGTACTGTGGTGTGCGCAGACTGCACTGGCGTGTGAGTCGGACGACTGCTTGCGTGTGCTGTACCGGCAGTCGCCGGAACATTGGCCGCCTCCCCATGTTGATGCTGATATTGACTGGCAGGAGCTGGCGGCGCTTCCAGTTGCCGAGGTTGGGAGCGAGACTGCCCGGAAGCGGATCGGGTTGGGGCAGGAGCTGTTTTTTGATCCGTCCCTGTCCCGCAACCAGGACGTTTCTTGTGGCAGCTGCCATGCGCCCGAACAGGGCTTTGCCGATGGCCGCAAGGTGTCTACCGGACATGAGCAACGACAGGGGCGGCGCAATGCGCCCAGTGTGGTGATGAGCGGCTTTACCCACTCACCCTTTTGGGACGGCCGCACCCATAGCCTGGAAGAACAGGCGCTGAAGCCGATCGAAGACCCGGTGGAAATGGCCTTCACCGTCGATGAGCTGGTGGAGCGCCTGTCGGCGTCAGAGCACTACCGCAAACGCTTTGCTGATGTATGGGACCAGCCGGTAACGGCAGCTGGCATTGCTGCGTCGCTGGCCGACTATCAGCGCTCGCTGTTGCCCTATGACACCGCCTTTGAACGCTTCATGCGGGGCGAGCCGGATGCACTGGATGATCGCCAGTTGCGGGGCTTGCACCTGTTTCGCACCAAGGCCCGCTGCATGAATTGCCACCATGGGGTGGCGATGAGTGATGACCGCTTTCACAACCTGGGGTTGACCTACTATGGGCGGCAGTATGAAGACCTGGGCCGCTATGAAGTTACCGGTGAAGCGGATGATGTGGGGCGCTTTCGCACGCCGTCACTACGGCTGGTCGGGCAAACCGGCCCCTGGATGCACAATGGCCTTTTCCCGCATCTGTGGGGTGTGATCAATATGTATGACGCCGGCATGCCCCAGCCCAGACCCCGGCCTGACCAGCAGGACGATGCGCTGTTTCCAAAAACCAGCCCGATCATCAGGCCGCTGGATTTGACCGCAGCTGAAAAGCAGGACCTTGAAGCTTTTTTACGCAGCCTGTAAGGGGCAGGGGGCAGCTTCGCCCTTGTCGCCTTGTCCCTCACAGCGCCAACCGGCCCCTGCTCACATACGTAGTCCCCCGATTTGGCTTGCGCCGTTGCTTCACCCTCGCTGCGCTGGCGCATTACTT
>CAZMLX010000047.1:0-13155 GCA_964567275.1 uncultured Thiopseudomonas sp.
CCGGCCAGCATCCGTACAATACCGCCATGATTGCGGCGATGATTGCCCATAACGGCACCGGGGCGACCGAGCAGTGGCTGCGCAGCGTCAAGGCCAACCTGGGCCGCAAGGCGACCGGTGGTGACCGTGACGTGGCCCGCGACATTCTGGGCGGTATCTGTGATGTCGGCATCGCCAACGCCTATTATGTCGGGCGCATGAAAAACGCCGAGCCGGGCAGTGATGACCATGCCTGGGGCGAAGCCATCCGCGTGGTGCGCCCAACCTTTGCCAACGGCGGCGGTACTCATGTCAACATTTCCGGTGCCTCGCTGGCCCTGCATGCGCCCAACAAGGCCAGCGCCGTCCAGCTGCTGGAGTATCTGGTGTCCGATGAAGCACAAAGCCTGTACGCCAGGGCCAACTACGAATATCCGGTCAAGGCCGGGGTCGAACTGGACCCGGTGGTAGCCAGCTTTGGCGAACTGAAGGTGGACCCGTTGCCACTGACCGAAATTGCCAAATATCGCAAACAGGCCAGCGAACTGGTGGATAAGGTTGGCTTTGATCACTAGAATCACTGCCTTACCCTTCTGGTTCCGTAATCGCCCGGATGCATTGCCGGGCGATTTTGTTTTACACAGGTAGTTTTTGGTCATGGGCTCCACCACACATATTGGCCGTTTCTGGCTGCTGGCTGCCGCCTGCATCACCCTGGCGGTGCTGGCACCGGTGTTGACGCTGGGCGCCCATGCGCTGCAAGGGTCGGCCAGCCACTGGCAGCATTTGCTGGACTATGTGCTGCCCAATGCCATGCGCAACACCCTGCTGTTGCTGCTGGGAGTGGGTACGGTAACCGGGCTGCTCGGTGTCGGCAGCGCCTGGCTGATGACCGCCTACAGCTTTCCAACCCGGCGGGTACTGAACTGGGCGCTGCTGTTGCCCCTGGCGGTGCCGACTTACATTGTCGCCTTTGTCTACCAGGACATCCTGCACCCGCTGGGGCCGGTACAGGGTGTGATCCGTGATGCGCTGGGCTATACCAGCCCGCGCCAGTTCCGCCTGCCGGATGTGCGCTCGCTGGGCGGGGCCATTCTGCTGCTGGGGCTGGTGCTTTACCCCTATGTATACCTGAGCACCCGGGCCATGTTTGCCACCCAGTCGGCCAGCCTGCTGGAGGCCGGCCGCATTCTTGGCGCCACAAGGCGCAGCGTGTTTTTCCGGGTGGCGTTGCCGATGGCACGACCGGCGATTGCCGTGGGCCTGAGTCTGGCACTGCTGGAAACGCTCAACGACATTGGTGCGTCCGAGTTTCTCGGCGTACAAACCCTGACCGTCTCCATCTACACCACCTGGGTGACCCGCTCCGATCTGGCCGGTGCGGCGCAAATTGCGCTGTCGATGCTGGTGCTGGTAGTGGCGCTGATTTTTCTGGAACGCTATGGCCGCCGCCGCCAGGGCTACAGCCAGAATCAGCGTTCGCGCACCCTGCAGCCACAGCAGCTAAAAGGAGTGGCGGCGCTGGTCGCCATGGGGCTGGGCTGGTTGCCGGTGCTGCTCGGTTTTGTGGCGCCGGCGCTATATCTGCTAGCGGAAAGCTATAAATACCTGCACCTGACCGGTGCCGTGTCGCAACAGCTGTTGGCCAGTGCCTGGAGCACCCTCTACATTGCACTGGTCACCACAGTAGCAACCTTGCTGCTGGCGCTGGTGGTGGCCTGGGCCAGTCGCAGTGCCCGCAGCAGCGAGCGCCAGCGCTGGCAAAAACTGTTCAAGCTGGCGTCACTGGGCTATGCCATCCCCGGCACCGTGCTGGCGCTGGGGCTGCTGCTGCCCTTTGTCTGGTTCGACACCCTGCTGGAGCAGGTGGTGGCGCTGTTTGTCGAGCGGGCACCGCAGCTGGTACTGATGGGTTCTACCACGGCGCTGGTGATTGCCTACTGCATCCGCTTTATGGCGATTGGCGTCGGCAGCCTGGAAGCCGGGCTGGCCCGCATTCCGCCCTCGGTGGAGCAGGCCGCCCGGCTGCTGGGCGAAACCCCGGGCGGCACGCTGCGGCGCGTGCACCTGCCGCTGTTGCGGCCGGCGCTGGGTGCGGCGGCGTTGCTGATTTTTGTCGACACCATGAAAGAACTGCCGGCCACCCTGCTGCTGCGGCCCATGAACTTTGAAACCCTGGCCACCTGGCTGTACGCCGAAGCGGCCCGGGGTACCTATGAAGAAGGTGCCATTGCCGCCCTTGCCATTGTTGCCGCCGGGCTGTTGCCGGTGATGCTGCTGGCCCGGGCGCAATTTGCCCGTCACTCGTAAAGGTTATCCGGATGAACCAACCCTTCCTTGAATTGCGTGACATCTCGGTGGTGTATCCCTGCCCCGGCGAGTCGCTCTGTGTCGTCAACCGGCTGGAGCTGCAACTGGAGCAGGGCGAAATTGGCTGTTTGCTGGGCGCATCCGGCTGCGGCAAAACCACCATCCTGCGTGCCATTGCCGGCTTCGAGCCGCTGCAAAGCGGCTTGATCCGGCTCGATGGCCGGCTGTTGTCCGGTGACGGCCAGCAGATCGCTCCCGAGCTGCGGGGCGTGGGCATGATGTTTCAGGACTATGCGCTGTTTCCGCACCTGACAGTAGAGAAAAATATCGGCTTTGGCCTGCGGCGCCAGGACAAGGCACAGCGGGCTGACCGCATTGATGAAATGCTGGAGCTGGTGGGCCTTCAGGCCGAGCGCAAGCGCTATCCGCACGAGCTGTCCGGTGGCCAGCAACAGCGGGTGGCGCTGGCCCGGGCGCTGGCGCCCAGCCCCTCATTGCTGCTGCTGGACGAGCCGTTTTCCAACCTCGACGTGGACACCCGCGAGCGGCTGGCATTCGAGGTACGGGACATTCTGAAACAGGCCGGGCTGACCGCCATTCTGGTCACCCACAACCAGGCTGAAGCCTTTGCCATTGCCGACCGCATTGGCGTGATGCAGCAGGGTCAAATTGTGCAATGGGGTACCCCGCTGGAGCTGCACGAGCGTCCTGCCAACGCCTTTGTTGCCGACTTCGTGCGGCGCGAGGCGCTGCTGGCCCAGCGCAGCCAGGCGCTGATGCGTGACCGTCCGGCTGCAACCGATACGGACGTTTGTCCGTAATTGCTTGCACTTCTGCTGTAAAAAAATTACATTGCGCGCCTGAACGCCCATGCTGAAACGATCCATCCGGCTCAAGTACTGACGACGAGAGGTTGGCGGGTTTTACCGCTGCTGATCCTCGGCGACATGCCTTGGGAAGTAGGCGAACCAAAGTGGGGAAACGGATAAGCGTTCTGGAGTCTGCCGGCCATTGGCCTGCGGTTCCTTGATCCTTTTTTCGATTTGCCCGGGCGTTCAGGACCTTGCATGACAGGGTGCCTGCGTATGCCCATACGGAGGAAACCCTATGTCCATTCTTGTGGAAGATTATTTCGCACCCGACACTTTTGCCAAGATCAAGCGCTTTGCCGACCGCCACGAAACCCCCTTTGTGGTGGTGGATCTGGATACCATCGCCCGTGCCTACGATGATCTGACCGAAAATTTCCCGTTTGCCAAAATCTACTATGCGGTCAAGGCCAACCCGGCTGCTGAAGTCACCGAGCTGCTGAACCAGCGGGGCTCCAACTTTGATATCGCCTCCATTTACGAGCTGGACAAGGTATTGGCCTGTGGCGTCAAACCGGAGCAGGTCAGCTACGGCAACACCATCAAAAAAGCCCGTGATGTGCGTTACTTTTACGAAAAAGGTGTGCGCATGTTCGCCACCGACTCGGCCCAGGACCTGCGCAACATTGCCAAGGCGGCGCCCGGCTCCAGGGTTTATGTGCGCATCCTTACCGAAGGCTCCGGCTCTGCCGACTGGCCGCTGTCACGCAAATTCGGTTGCCAGACCGACATGGCGATGGACCTGCTGGTTCTGGCCCGCCAGCTGGGCCTGATTCCTTATGGCGTGTCCTTCCACGTTGGCTCGCAGCAGCGTGAAATTGGCGTCTGGGATGCCGCCATCGGCAAGGTCAAGCACATGTTCACCCGCCTGCAGGCCGAGCACGACATCAAACTGCAAATGATCAACCTGGGGGGCGGCTTTCCGGCCAACTACCTGACCCGCACCAACCCGCTCAAGGCCTACGCCGAGGAAATCACCCGCTTTCTACATGAGGACTTTGGCGACGAGCTGCCGGAAATCATCCTGGAACCGGGCCGCTCCCTGGTCGGCAACGCCGGCGTACTGGTCAGCGAGGTGGTGCTGGTATCACGCAAATCACGCATGGCCATTGAACGCTGGGTGTTCACCGATGCCGGCAAGTTCTCCGGACTAATCGAAACCATGGACGAAGCCATCAAGTACCCGGTCTGGACCGAGAAGCAGGGCGAACTGGAGGACGTGGTGATTGCCGGCCCCACCTGCGACAGTGCCGACATCATGTACGAAGACTACAAATACGGCCTGCCGCTGAACCTGGCCAGCGGTGACCGCCTGTACTGGCTGTCCACCGGCGCCTACACCACCAGCTACAGCTCGGTGGAGTTCAACGGCTTTCCGCCGCTGAAGCAGTACTGCGTCTGATTGGGTCGGGCCGGGCAGCACCCGCACCCGGCCAGCCTCCCGCTCCGCCTTCACAAGGCCAGCCATACCAGCGTTCTTGCCTGGCCAGCGACTCATGCCGCCCTCACAAGGCTGCAACTCACACCGTCATCACCCGGCTCGACCGGGTGATCTGTCCGGAGCGAAAGACTGCCGGACCAGGCCCGGCCTAACGCCATCCGTGACTCAGCCCATCGCCCTGAGGGTCAGGGTTTGCTGGCTCTGGCCAAATACGCCCAGTTCGTCATGCAGCACCGAGCTGGTCAGGCATGGACACCGGTATTGACCTGTTCAAGCTGATGGATGTGGCCGAAGACATCATTGTGCCGATGATGGATCACATGGTGCGGGTTGACCGGGAGTCGCTGACACTGGGCTATGCCGGTGTGTACTCCACCTTCCTGCTGCACGCCAAGCGTGCTGGCGAGCGTTTTGGTGTTCCACCCCGGGATATCCTGGTGGAGCTGGGTCGCAAGCGGATGATCGGCGGTCAGGAAGACATGATCCTGGATACTGCCATGACCATGGCCAAGGAGCGTGGTCTCAAGCTGCCGGCATAAACTCCGGGCCGGCCTGCGGGCTGCTGCATGGCCCGCAGGCCGGCTTTGCAGTCAGCCACGGAGCAACAAGGTATGAAATATCAGGTACAGATCCAGGATACAGGCGAAAGTTACAGTTGCGACGAACAGGAGTCCATTCTGTCCGGCATGGCCCGGCTGGACCGTCGCGGTATTCCGGTGGGCTGCCGTGGTGGCGGCTGTGGCGTGTGCAAAGTGCAGGTGGTGCAGGGCGATTATGTCCGCAAGCGGATGAGCCGGGCCCACGTCAGCGAAGATGAAGAAACCAGCGGCATTGTGCTGGCATGCCGCATCATGCCGCAGAGCGACCTCTGTGTTCAGGTGGTGGGCAAAATGAGCAAAACCGTTTGTCGCAACCGGCCGGCTGAACAGGCGCCTGCGGATACAGAAACCGCTGTTGGCGAGCCTTGCTCCGTCTAGGCTTTGTGTCTGTGCAGGTCAGGCTGCCGCAACCGGCTGTGCTGCTGCCCCCGCTGTTGTTTGGCTTGCTGTCCCCATTGTCACCCGGCCTGGCCGGGTGATTTTTTTCAGCCTTGCCCGGGCGCCGCTAAACCAGTGCGCTGCGACCAATATCACTGATTTTGGCGTTTGCGGTCAGGGTCATGGCCACCCGCATTTCTTTTTCCAGCAGCTCCAGCAGGTGGCTGACACCGGCTTCGCCGGCAGCGGCCAGTGCATAGATGAAGGCACGGCCGATCATGCAGCAGTCGGCGCCCAGTGCCAGCATGCGTACGATGTCCAGACCGTTTCGGATGCCGGAGTCGACCAGGATTTTCAGCTCGCCCTTGACTGCGTCGGCAATGGCCGGCAGGGCACGGGCAGTGGACAGTACGCCATCAAGCTGGCGACCGCCGTGGTTGGAAACGACGATGCCGTCGGCACCAAAACGGACTGCATCCCTGGCATCGTCCGGGTCGAGTATGCCCTTGATGACCATCGGGCCGTCCCAGAATTCGCGGATCCACTCCAGATCGTGCCAGGAAATCGACGGGTCGAAGTTGTCGGCCAGATAGCCGATGTAATCTTCCAGCCCGACCGCACCGCCCTTGTAGCGGGAGATGTTGCCCAGGTCGTGGGGTTTGCCGTGCAGGCCGACATCCCAGGCCCAGAACGGGTGCGTCACCGCTTGCGCATAGCGGCGGAGGGCGGCGTAAGGACCGCTCATGCCGGAGTGGGCGTCACGGTAGCGGGCGCCGGGCACCGGCATGTCGACCGTGAACACCAGCGTGCTGCAGCCGGCGGCCTTGGCCCGTTCCAGCACGTTCTGCATAAAGCCCCGGTCCTTGAGCACATAGAGCTGGAACCACATGGGCCGGTTGATTTTGGGTACCACCTCTTCGATCGGACAGACTGATACCGTGGACAGGGTAAAGGGAATGCCGAAGCGGTCGGCGGCTTGCGCTGCCTGTACTTCGCCACGGCGGGCGTACATGCCGGTCAGCCCGACCGGTGACAGCGCCAGCGGCATGCGCAGCTGCTCGCCAAACAGCTCGGTGGACAGGTCCAGCTGCGACATGTCCTTGAGCACCCGCTGGCGCAGCGCCACGTCTGACAGGTCGGCCACGTTGCGCACCAGCGTATGTTCGGCATAGGCGCCGCCGTCAATGTAGTGAAACAGAAAAGGCGGCAGTTTTCGTTTGGCCGCCTTGCGGTAGTCGGTGGATGCGGAAATGATCATGGCGGCCTCGCAGCGGCAGGGGTCTGAATGCCCCAACTATAAGTCGGCTGGCGAGTGCTGTCACTGCGGCTTTGGCACGGGTGGCCGGACAGGGCGTGACTTTTGTGTTGCGGGGCAGGACGTCATGCCCGGGCTGCGATCAGCAGGGTGGGGCGCTTCAGTAAACAACCTCAATTTGGCCGTCGGCACTGATGCGCAATTCGCTGTTGCCGGCTTCAACCTGGGGCGTGCTGTCGGCCATGGGGGCCGGGGCGGCCATCATGGTCCGGGCATACATGGGTGGCTGGTAGCCGCCCTGGGTGTTGAGGTTGAGACTGACCAGCCTGTAATCTTTGCCGCCCAGCGCTTTGGCGGTTTGACGGGCACGCTGGTTGAAGGCTTCAATGGCCTGCTCCAGGAGCCGGCTTTCGTATTGTTGCCGGGTGTCATGGGCAATGCTGAAGCGCATCGAGCCCATGTTCATGCTGTCGAGCAGGGTGCCGGTCAGGCCCGACAGCTGGGCAAAGTCGGTGCTTTCCAGCCGCAGCTCGGCCCGCTCGTGCCAGGCAATGATTTTTTTGCCCTTGTCGTCATAGATCGGGTTGCTGTGGCGGTTGCCGGTGGAAACCTTGACGTGCGGCGAACCCTTGGCCTGCTCAATGGCCTGGTTCAGGGTCTGGGTGATGTCACGGGCCAGACTGGATGCATTGCTGTGGCGGGCTTCGGTATAGAGGCTGACATGCATCAGGTCATGGGGGATTTCGATACTGGCTTCGGCACGCAGCGATACCTGGTTGTAACGGGCTTCGGCCGCCTGCAGGGCAGGGCTGGCAAACAGGGTGCCCAGCAGCAGGGCGAGGGGCAGGCGTAGAGTGTTCATGGTCAGCCTCCGGGTCAATAACAGCGATATGCGTTTAAACAGGGTCGGGGTTCAGTCGGTCGGGCGCTTGCCACTATATACTGTCGGCCACGATATTGCGCAGCTATCAGGAGTACAAGGCATGGGGGTTCCGTTCCGGATGTTGGCGGCCAGCCGGCAAAATGTGTGGTGGCTGGGCTGGATGCGGGTGCTGGTGTTCGGCTCCCAGGCCGGTAGTCTGTGGGCGGTATATGCCAGTGACTGGGCACAGTTGTCGTGGACACCGCTGATACTGGTGATGCTGGTAGCGGCGACGGTCTATCTGGCGACGGCGTTGCGGCTGCGGCTGGACTGGCCGGTGACCGACCAGGAGTTTGCGGCGCAGCTGGGCTTTGATTTGCTGATCCACAGCGCACTGCTGTACTACACCGGTGGTTCGACCAACCCCTTTGTTGCCTATTATCTGGTGCCGCTGACGCTGGCGGCGGCAACCCTGCCCTGGTTGTACCCGTTGCTGCTGGGCGGTTTTGCCCTGACCGGTTATACGCTATTGCTGATCTGGTACGAGCCGCTGCACGGCAAGGGCTATGATGCTTTTTTAATCAATTTGCACCTGTTTGGCATGTGGCTGAACTTTGCCCTGTCGGCGGCCTTTATTACGTTTTTTGTGTCACGCATGGCCAGTTCTTTGCGTGAGCAGGACGCTTTGCAGGCGTTGCGGCGGGAAGAAGCAATGCGTGACGAGCAGTTGCTGGCGGTGGCAACCCAGGCAGCAGGGGCGGCACACGAGCTGGGTACGCCGTTGTCGACCATGAGTGTGTTGCTGGGTGAAATGCGGCTGGATTATGGGCAGCAGGAAGGCTTGAAGGAGGATCTGGCGATTTTGCAGGGCCAGGTCAAGCTGTGCCGGGATATTTTGCAGGGACTGGTGCGCGAGGCCGAAGCCGACCGCCGCCAGTCGGTGCGTCGCCAGCCGGTGACCGAGTGGTTTGATTACTGCATCAACCGCTGGCACCTGATGCGCCCGGAAGTGACCTTTGACTGTCAGCGGGCGGGTGAAGGTGAACCGCCCCGTATTTTGCCGCCGGCGGATTTGGGCCAGGCCCTGTTGAATGTGCTGAATAATGCGGCCGATGCCTGCCCGGACCAGCTGGAAATCCGTTTGCAGTGGGATGCCCGGCAGCTGTGCATCAGTATTCGTGACCGGGGGCCGGGGGTGCCACGGGCGGTGCTGGAGCAATTGGGCAAGCCGTTTTTGACCACCAAGGGGAAAGGGCTGGGACTAGGCATGTTTTTAAGCCAGGCCAGTGTGACCCGTGCCGGCGGTACGGTTAAGCTTTACAACCACGAGGATGGCGGTACTCTGGCCGAGTTGTGTCTGCCCCGACAGGGTGTGCTGTTTCAGGAAGGAGAAACTGATGAGTGACGAGGTGTTGTTTGACGGGGATGAGCATCCCCATATCCTGCTGGTCGATGACGATGAGCTGTTTACCCATGTGATGGCCAGAGCTCTGACCCGGCGCGGCTTGCGGGTTAGTGTGGCGGGCTCGGCCGATGAAGGGCTGGCGCTGGCGCAGCAGGATCTGCCGGAATATGCGGTGCTGGATCTGAAAATGGAGGGCGACTCGGGGCTGGTGTTGTTGCCGAAGCTGCTGGAGCTGGATGCCGAGATGCAGGTGGTGATCCTCACCGGCTACAGCAGTATTGCCACTGCGGTGGAGGCGATCAAGCGGGGGGCGCGCAACTACCTGTGCAAGCCGGCTGATGCCGATGATGTGCTGGCGGCGCTGCTGTCTGACCGGGCGGATGTGGAAACACTGGTGCCGGATAATCCGATTTCGGTGGACCGTTTGCAGTGGGAACACATTCAGCGGGTATTGGCGGAGCATGACGGCAATATTTCGGCCACCGCCCGGGCGCTGGGCATGCACCGCCGGACCCTGCAGCGCAAATTGCAAAAGCGGCCGGTGCGGCGCTAGCCGTTGGCACATTGCCGGGCACCTGCCCGGCAGAAAGGGCTGACGGCTTAGTCAGTCTTCTTTTTGGCGGTGTTGGGGCGGGCGCCGTAAATCACCATGGTTTTGCCACGCACGTGAATCAGCCCGCTGGTTTCCAGGTCGCGCAGTACCCGGCCAACCATTTCCCGTGAGCAGCCGACAATGCGGCCGATTTCCTGGCGGGTAATGCGGATTTGCATGCCTTCAGGGTGGGTCAGGGCGTCGGGTTGTTTGCACAGGTCGAGCAGGGTGCGGGCAACACGGCCGGTGGCATCAAGAAAGGCCAGGTCGCCGACCTTGCGGGTGGTATTGCGCAACCGCTCGGCCATCTGGCTGCCAAGCATGTAGAGCATGCGGGGATCTTTGGCAGCCAGCTCGATAAATTTCTCATAAGAAATTTCGGCCACCTCGCAGGTGGTCCGGGTGCGGGCGCAGGCACTGCGGGGAGTGCCCAGGGTATGCTGGCTGAACAGGCCCAGCTCGCCCAGCACATCGCCTTCGTTGAGGTAGGCAATGACGATTTCTTTGCCCTGATTGTCTTCGATCAGCACGGTAACTGAGCCGGACAGGATGAAATATAGGGAATTGCAGGGGGCGCCGGCCTGAATCAGTACGCTTTTGCCGGGGTAGTGTTGCAACAGGCAGTGGGGCAGCAGTTTTTCCAGATAGTCTGCGGCGGGTGTAAGGGCATCAATTGCCATACTCGATCCTCATAGCAATTCAAGTGCCGTACTGCCCGTGGCCTCCCGGAGCGGAAAACCTTAAACTGCAGGCCGATACTTGTTAGTCTACGCCGGTTTTTTGTATGGGGAACACATATGGACACCCCCGAGAGCCGGGGTTGGGTCATAACTGCATGTACGCCAGAACAAAGGTGGCCATGTTTTTGACGGTTTGTGAAAACTGTCACTAAATTTTCAGGCTGGCAAATTTGTCATGTTATCAAGGAGGTGTCAAGTGAAGGCACGTGTCAAGTGGGTTGAAGACGCTCTGTTTGTAGGGCATTCCGGCAGTGGTCATTCGGTTGTGATGGATGGCCCGGCCGAGGCGGGCGGACGTAATCTGGCGGCACGGCCGATGGAAATGCTGCTGATGGGGCTGGGTGGCTGCAGTACTTTTGATGTGGTCAGCATCCTGAAAAAATCCCGTCAGGCAGTAGAAAGCTGCGAAGTGGAAATCCGGGCTGAGCGGGCTGAGACCGAGCCCAAGGTGTTTACCCGCATTGAACTGCACTTCATCGTCAAGGGCCGCAGCATGAAAGAGGCGGCGGTCAAGCGGGCGGTTGAGTTGTCTGCCGAAAAATACTGCTCGGCCTCGATCATGATGGAGCGTGCCGGGGTGGCGGTCAGCCATGGCTATACGCTGGTAGAGCTGGATGCTGAGTAAGTCTCGTTAGAATGAAAAAACCCGCCATGTCTGGCGGGTTTTTTGTGGGTGGAGCCTAGACGCGATAGGTGCTGGCAGTCATGACTTTGGCGACCAGGCTCATGCCGGCCTTGACCGGGGCCGGAAAACGGTAGCCGCCAGAAGCAATGGCGTTGGTGGAGTGCTCCTGCTCGTCAATGCGCATCTGCTCCAGAATGGCGCGGGACTTGCGCTCGTCTTGCGGCATTTGTTCAAGGTGCTCGTCCAGATGCTTGCACACCTGATCTTCAGTGGCGGCCACAAAGCCCAGGCTGAGTTTGTCGCTGATCGCACCTGCGCCGGCGCCAATGGCAAATGACAGGCCATAAAACAGCGGATTGAGCAGGCTGGTACGGCTGCCCAGTTCTTTCAGCCGGTCTTCGCACCAGACCAGATGGTCAATCTCTTCCTCGGCGGCCTGTTCCATCGAGTCGCGGATTTCGGGACGGCGGGCCGTCAGCGCCTGGCCCTGATAGAGCGCCTGGGCGCAGACTTCGCCGGTATGGTTGATACGCATCAGTCCGGCCAGATGTTTGCGTTTGCGCTCATCCATGGCCAGGTTGTCCGGTTCGCCCAGTGCGGGCGACGGACGGGAGGCCTGGCAGCTGTCGGGCACCAGCGTGCGCAGGGCGGCGTCGGCTTGCAGGGCCAGCCGGTCAAGAAGGGAATACTGTCGTTGCATGGTCGGATCCTTGATTGAGGGCTGTGGGGGCGCACAGGCCACTAGCCCGGAGGCCAGGCCAGCTGGCGCTGGCCCAGCACATGCAGGTGAATGTGGTAAACCGTTTGCCCGCCCAGCTCGTTGCAGTTCATGGCGACCCGGAAGCCGTCTTCACAGCCCAGCTCCCGTGCCAGGCGCTGGGCGGTAAACAGGATGTGCCCGGCCAGTGGACGGTCATCTTCAGTGAGGTCATTCAGAGTGCTGATGTGTTTTTTCGGTATGACCAGAAAGTGCACGGGCGCTTGCGGTGAAATGTCGTGGAAGGCCACGACCTGGTCGTCTTCGTAGATTTTTTTGGCGGGAATATCGCCCGCAACGATTTTACAGAACAGGCAGTCCACGGATTCTCTCCCGGCTGGTGTAAGATGCCGCAAGTTTAACGCTCTGCGCTGCGCAGGGCCACAACATGGGTCAAGACCCGGGTGGTGGGCAGGTGAAAAATGACATTCGCGACTTGCAACTGGTGCTCGATGCACGGGTTCGGCTGGTGGCCATCGAGTCATGGGACGAGTTGCGGGTACTGGAAACCCTGACCTCGGTGGCGGTGCACCGTGGCAGCAACCTGATGGTGTGGTCGATCAGCGAAGGGTTGCACCGCATGGACTTTGGCGGCCCGCAGGTGGAAGGTACCGATACGCTGGAAGGGGCGTTGCGCTTTGTCAAGGCGGACCCGCAGGACGGGCTTTATGTGTTTTTTGATATGCATCCGTTTTTGCGTGACGACCCGCTGGTGGTGCGGCTGGTCAAGGAAATTGCCATTGCCGAAGGCACGCAAAGGCCAACGCTGGTGCTGGTATCCCATGCGCTGAAACTGCCACCGGAAGTCCAGCGCTATGCTGCCCGTTTCAACCTGTCGCTGCCCAGCGAGGACGAACTGCTGGCCATTGTCCGCGAGGAGGCGGCCCGCTGGAGCCAGATGAACCGGGGCATTCGGGTACGCACCGACAACCGCACCCTGCAGCAGGTGGTCAATAACCTCAAGGGGCTGAGCCATGCCGACTCGCGCCTGCTGGCGCGCAGTCTGATTTGCGACGACGGTGCCATTACCCAGGAAGATTTGCCCGAGCTGAACAAGGCCAAGTTTCAGCTGCTGGATCTGGATGGCGTGCTCGGCTACGAAGCTGATACCGCCCGTTTTGCCGATGTCGGCGGGCTGGTCAATCTCAAGCGCTGGCTGGCCGAGCGCCAGGCAGCCTTTATGGGCAACGATCTCAAAGACATGCCCAAGGGCGTGCTGTTGCTGGGTGCACAGGGCAGCGGTAAGAGCCTGGCCGCCAAGGCAGTGGCGGGCCTGTGGGGGCTGCCGCTATTGCGGCTGGACTTTGCCGCCCTGTACAACAAATATTTTGGCGAAACCGAAC
>CAZMLX010000048.1:0-13096 GCA_964567275.1 uncultured Thiopseudomonas sp.
AGCAGGGCAATCAGCGCCGGCTGGTGTATCAGTCCAGTCGCATGGCTGAAATTCAGAACCAGTTGCTGATCTATGGTGCAACGCCCAGCATGGTGCTGATTCTCGGCGAGACGGGTACCGGCAAGGAGCTTGCCGCCCGTCAGGTCCATGAGGCCAGCGCTTATGCGGATGGTCCGTTTGTTGCCATCAACTGCAGTGCCATACCCGCCGAACTGTTTGAGTCGGAACTGTTTGGTTATGCCGAAGGTGCCTTTACCAGTGCCAAGAGCGGCGGCAAGGCTGGCTTGCTGGAGAGTGCCAACGGTGGCACCTTTTTCATGGATGAAATCAACTCGCTGCCCCTGGCGCAACAGGCGAAACTGTTGCGGGTACTGCAGGAGCGCGAGGTGTCACCGGTGGGCTCGCGGCGCTCCATTTCGCTGGATATCAAGTTTGTTGCAGCTGCCAACGTAGACCTGATGGAAGCGGTGCGCTCGGGCAGCTTTCGGGAAGACCTGTATTACCGTATCAGCACCTTTCAGGTACAGCTGCCGCCTTTGCGCGAGCGGCAGGAAGATATACCGGTGCTGGTTGAGTTTCTGGTACGGCAAGAGGCGGGCCGGTACGGTATTGACGTGGCGGTAGACGAGCTGGTCAAAGGGGTGGTTCCGGTGTTTCGACGGTACAGATGGCCAGGTAATGTACGCGAGCTGGAAAACTATATCGAACGGCTGGTGGTGTCACTCAAGCTGTATGGCAACCTGGACATGCTGGTAGAAGCATTGCCCAGAATACTGCCACAGCTCTATGAACAGCCGGCAACAGAGCCGTCCGGCGGGCATCTGCACAACATGGAACAAGAGGAAATCATCAAGGCGCTGCAGATGTTTGGTGGCAACAGGGGACAGGCCGCCGAATATCTGGGCATTAGCCAGACGACCTTGTGGCGTCGGCTCAAGCGCATACAGGGTGAGGACGAAGAACTGTAGAACGGCGCAGGCCAGTCTGGTTGGCCGGGCTCTGGCCGCTTGTTCAAAACCTGCTATATTTCGGGCTCCTTTACGCAGCCACACGAACAATCAAGGAGCAATGCGCATGACCGACTCTAAGGCGCTGGTGCTGAGCGAGGTACGCAACCGTATTGGCCACCTGACGCTGAACCGTCCCGGGGCCTATAACGCTACCAATCTGGACATGGTGTGTTTGCTGTTGCAGCAGCTGCGCAGCTGGCAGCAGGACGACCAGGTGCAGGCGGTGGTGCTGCGGGCAACCGGTGACAAGGCATTTTGTGCGGGTGGCGATATCCGCGAACTGTATGACAACCACCGGGCGGGCAGTCCCCGGGCGATGGAGTTTTTCCGCCAGGAATATTGTCTCGACCAGCTGATCCACGATTATCCCAAGCCGGTGCTGGCGCTGGGTGAGGGGCTGGTGCTGGGTGGCGGCATGGGCCTGTTTCAGGGGGCCGGTTTGCGGGTGATTACCGAGCATGCCCGGCTGGGCATGCCGGAAACCGGTATTGGTTATTTTCCCGATGTGGGCGGCAGTTATTTCTTGTCCCGGGTGGCTGGCGAAACCGGCACTTTGCTGGGGGTGAGCGGCAACATGGTCAATGCGGCGGATGCGCTCTATACCGGGCTGGCCGATTATTTGGTGCCGGCCGCAGCCATTGCGGCGCTGGACCAGGCGCTGGATGCGTTGGACTGGCAACAGCCGGCGGCACCGGCGTTGCAGGCTCTGGTGCAGGGTTTGGCGGTGCCGGCGCCGGACAATGGCGTGCTGGCTGCTGTGCAGCCGGCCATTGACCGGCACTTTGCCCACAATTCAATGGCCGAAATTCTGGCCTCGCTGGCGACCGAAACCGACCCGGCTTGCCAGGACTGGGCGCAGCAAACGTTGGCGGTGCTCAATAGCCGCTCGCCAATGGCCATGTGCATGGTGCTGGAGATGCTGCGCCGCGGGCGTGGCCTGTCGCTGGAGCAGTGTCTGGCCATGGAGCTGCAAGCCATTGCCCAATGGTTTGACGAGGGCGACTTCATTGAAGGGGTGCGGGCGGTGATTGTTGACAAGGATCGCAACCCGCAGTGGCGGTTTGCGCAGGTGGAGCAGGTGCCGATGGCACTGCTGGCATCAATGCTGACCGGTTATTGAGCACCGGCCCGGGCTGCTGCGTTTTTGCGCAGCAGGTAACCGGCGTCGAGCGAGTAGACCACCAGGGCCGCCCAGATAAAGCCGAAATGCAGCCAGGCATGGTGGTCAAAGGGCTCGCCAAACATCAACACCGCCAGCAACAACAGTACCGTAGGCGTGATGTACTGCAAAAAAGCCAGTGCGGCATAGGGCAGGTGCTTGGCGGCGGCATTGAAACTCAGCAGCGGGAACAGGGTGATGGGGCCGGCTGCTGCCAGCAGCCACATCAGGCCGCTACCCCAGAAACCGGGCTGGTTGCCCAGGGCATCCGGCGTGAGCCAGAGCCAGAGCAGGGCGACCGGTACCAGCAGCCAGGTTTCGACCACCAGCCCTGGCAGGGCGGCTACCGGCGCCTGTTTGCGGATCAGGCCGTAAAGGCCGAAGGTGCCGGCCAGCAACAGCGCAATCCAGGGCAGCACGCCCAGCTGCCAGACCTGTAGCGCCACCCCGGTAAAGGCCAGCAACACCGCCAGCCATTGCATGCGGCGCAGCCGCTCGCCCAGAAACACCAGTGCCAGCAGGATATTGACCAGCGGGTTGATGTAGTAACCCAGGCTGGCCTCAACCATGTAGCCGTTGTGTACCGCCCATACATAACCCAGCCAGTTGCTGGCGATCAGCGCTCCCGAGGCCACCAGTGCCAGCAGGCGGCGGGGGTGGGCAAGCAGTTCGCGCAGCCAGCCGGGGTGTTTCCACACCAGCAGCAGACAGCTGCCGGCCAGTGCCGACCAGAGCACCCGGTGAACAATGACTTCGACTGACGGTACGCCCTGCAACGACTTGAAATAAAGGGGGAACAGGCCCCAGATGCAATAGGCGGTCAGGCCGAGAATATAGCCGGTGCGGGGATTGGGGGTGCTGGTCATGACGGGATCTGGCCGGGTGAACGTAGGCGTGGGCACAGTGTACTCCTGAACCGCCGGCAACGGGCAATTGCCGGTGCGGCGCTGTAGCGCAACCGCAGGCAGGGCCGGCCGTGTTAAGGTGCGGTTTTTGACGGCTATGGAGGTGAGCATGCCAACGGAACGCACAATGAAACGGCTGCAACAGGGGGCTTTGTTGCTGGCCCTGCTGCTGGCACTGGTGGTCACCGGCCGGCTGTTTGCGCTCTGGTTGCTGGCGCCGGGTGGCACACAGGCAGCGGCCATGCGCGAGGCCGGCATAGTGATGCTGTCAGAGAGCCGGCCGCTGCCGTTGCTTGAACTGCAATCAACCACGGGTGCCAGGGTGGACAGTTCGCAGCTGGAGCCGGCCTGGCATCTGGTGTTTTTTGGTTATACCTATTGCCCGGATATTTGCCCGACCACGCTGGCCGAGTTGCGGCGGATTTATCAGGCACTGCCGGACGAGGTGCAGGCCCGTACCCGGGTGTTGATGGTGAGCGTGGACCCGCAGCGGGACACGCCACAGTCGCTGCGCAGTTATCTGGACTTTTTTGATACCCGCTTCGAGGGGCTGACCGGCGAGCTGGAGACCATCCAGCAGCTGAGCCAGGCGCTGGGCATCCCCTTTGTGCCGGGCGACAGCAGCCGGGAGGGCTACACGGTGGACCATAGCGGCAACCTGGCGCTGATTGGTCCTGATGGCCGCCAGCACGGCTTTATCCGGGCGCCGCTGAATGTGGCCGGGCTGATTGGGCAGTTGCCGCTGGTGCTGGCGGCACCTTAATGCAAAGGTTTGAGTAACAGCAGAGCGGCCAGGCCGAGCATGAACAGGGCGATGCAACTATCGAGCACCCGCCATGCCAGAGGTCTTCGAAATACCGGTTGCAACAGCCGGGCACCAAAGCCCAGTGCAGAAAACCAGACCACGCTGGCAGCGCAGGCACCCAACCCGAAGGCCCACTGCGCCCGACCGGGATAGCTGGTGGACAGACTGCCCAGCAGCACCATGGTGTCCAGATAAACGTGCGGGTTGAGCCAGGTAAAGGCCAGGCACGCCAGCAGCACCTGTCGGCGGCTGCCTGACGGCTGCTGGCTGGCGCTCAGGGCGCTGCTGCCCTGCCAGGCCCGCCGGGCGGCCTGCAAACCGTACCAGGCCAGAAAAGCGGCACCGCCAAAGCGCAGTCCGTGCAACCACTGTGGCCATTGCAGCACCAGTGCGCCAATGCCGGCCACACCCAGTGCAATCAGCAGGGCATCGCTCAGGGCGCAGAGGCTGACAACCAGACCGACGTGGCTGCGCTGCAGCCCCTGGCGCAGTACAAAGGCATTTTGGGCGCCAATGGCGATGATCAGGCCGGCACCGGTGAAAAAGCCGGTGATGGCTGCAGAAACCAGCATGGTACGCTCGCTACAGAAAGCGGCGATTGTCGGCCAAATGCCGGCTCAAGTCTAGAGGCGGTTAGCGGGTGAGCAGGGTCAGCCCCACCACCAGCGCCATAACCACCGGCCAGCCATACAGTAGCAGCCGCCATTTGCCGGGGGCGTGCCAGAGTTCCATAAAGCCGTCGATGATGATGCCGGCCTTGATGGCCGCAATGACCAGAATCACCGTCACCTGCAGTACCAGACTGCTGGCGTGGGCGCCCCAGTAGACGGTGGCTGCGGTCAGCGCCATCAGTATCAGCCAGCAGCCGAGCAGGATTTTTTCATGGCCCGGGCGGTTCATGGCGCCCCCAGCAGATAGACCAGCGGGAAAATGATCACCCACACCAGATCGATCATGTGCCAGTACAGCACGCCGGATTCGACGCCGGTCACATTGCCGGCGCCGTAGGCCCGCTGCCAGCAGCGCAGACATAAAAAGCCCAGAATCAGCAGACCCAGCAGCACATGCAGAAAGTGAAAAGCGGTGGTCAGCCAGTACAGGGTAAAGAACGTGTTGTGCTCAAGGCCAAAGCCGGCGTGGGCAAGATGGCTGTATTCGTTGAGTTTCAGCACTACATACACCAGACCGCAGGCAATGGCGGCCAGCAGTAAAATGCTGGCCTGGCGGGCATGGTTGTGGCGCAGCCGCTCAACCGCCAGTGCAGCCAGAAAGCCGGAACTCAGCAGCCCGGCGGTCATTGCCCAGCCGGTGGAGCTGTCCAGTTGTGCCCGGCCTTCGGCAAACAGCTGCGGTTGCAACCACTGGGTAATGCTGAACGCCAGAATGAACAAGGAAAAAGCGGCCAGCTCGGCAAGGATGAAAATCCACATGGCCAGATCGCCGCCCAGCCGGGGCTGGACGGTTGCCGGGGGGCTAGTCTTCGAGGTGGACATTGACCACGTCCATCAGGGCCTGCACGGTTTGCAGGTCGTCCGACAGCGGCTCGGCCAGACAAGCCAGGCAAGCCTGGCGTACCGGCACGCCGGCCTTGATCATGCGGGCGGCGAAAATCAGCAGGCGGGTGGAAGCCACCTCTTCCAGGTCGTGGTGTTCCAGCCGGCGGATGGCTTTGCCCAGCCGCACCAGCTGGCCGGCCAGCTGGTCGTCGATGCCGGCCTCGGTGGCGACAATGCGGGTTTCCTGTTCGGCGCCGGGGTAGTCAAAACGCATGGCGACAAAGCGCTGGCGGGTGCTGGGTTTCATGCCCTTGAGCAGATTCTGGTAACCGGGGTTGTAGGACACCACCAGCATGAAGCTGTCGGGTGCCCGCAGGGTTTCGCCGGTGCGCTCGATAAACAGCTCGCGGCGGTCATCGGCCAGCGGGTGCAGCACCACGGTGGTGTCCTGGCGGGCTTCCACCACTTCGTCCAGGTAGCAGATGCCGCCTTCGCGTACGGCACGGGTCAGCGGGCCGTCCTGCCACCAGGTGCCGTCGGTACCTATCAGGTGGCGGCCAACCAGGTCGGTGGCGCTGAGGTCGTCATGGCAGGCCACGGTGTACAGCGGCAGCTTTAGCTTGTGTGCCATGTATTGCACAAAGCGGGTTTTTCCACAGCCGGTCGGGCCCTTGATCAGCACTGGCAGGCCGTGTTGCCAGGACTGCAGGAAAATGGCTTCTTCGTTGCCGACCGGCTGGTAAAAAGGGGAGCTGGCCGGTTCGCTGGCGGTCTGGGGCATGCTTGGATTCCTGGATGTGGAGAGCGGTCAGCCTATAGCCCGGCTGGTGGCTGCTCAATAATGGCCGGATTTTAACTTGATTCCTGTCAAGGGCAAAAAAAGCCGGCTTCTTTAGCATCAGTCCTACGTTGAGTAGGGTTTTAAGCATGACCCTAAACACCGCCCAATAAAACTGGTCGGGAATTTTTCAGCAGAGCATTGGCTGCATGGTTCCCGGTTACAAGCGTTCCAGGAGAAGTCTGCCATGAAAATGAAACTTACCGGGCTGATTGCCACCGCTTCACTGCTGGGCCTGTCCATTGCCGCAGCACACGCTGACACCAAAGTGAGTGATCCCGAAGCGGCCTATCAGGGTGCTGCCTCTGCTGTTGATTTGAAAAGCGCCAAGATTGTACGCACCGCCGGTGCCCCCGACCTGACTGACGAAGAGTTCAACCAGGCCCGTGAAATCTATTTCCAGCGCTGTGCCGGTTGTCACGGTGTATTGCGTAAGGGTGCCACCGGCAAGCCGCTGACCCCGGACATCACCCAGGCCCGTGGCCAGGCCTACCTGGAAGCGCTGATCACCTACGGCTCGCCAGCCGGCATGCCCAACTGGGGCACCTCCAACGAGCTGACCAAAGAACAGATTACGCTGATGGCCAACTACATCCAGCATACGCCACCAACGCCACCGGAGTGGGGCATGGCTGAAATGAAGGACAGCTGGAAGGTGCTTGTTGCGCCCGACAAGCGTCCGGCCAAACAGATGAACAACCTGGACCTGCCCAACCTGTTCTCGGTCACCCTGCGTGACGACGGCAAGATTGCCCTGATTGACGGCAACAGCAAGAAAATTGTCAAAACCATCGAAACCGGCTACGCCGTACACATTTCCCGCATGTCTGCATCTGGCCGCTACCTGATGGTGATTGGCCGTGATGCCAAGATCGACATGATTGACCTGTGGATGAAAGATCCTGACGTGGTGGCCACCATCAAGGTGGGTATCGAGGCCCGTTCGGTGGAAACCTCCAAGTACAAGGGTTACGAAGACAAGTACGCCATTGCCGGCTCTTACTGGCCACCGCAGTACACCATCATGGATGGCGAAACCCTGGAGCCGCTGCAAATCGTATCCACCCGCGGCATGACCGTCGACAAGCAGGAATACCACCCCGAGCCCCGTGTGGCCGGCATCATTGCCTCGCACGAGCACCCCGAGTTCATTGTTAACGTCAAGGAAACCGGCCGTATCCTGCTGGTCAACTACGAAGACATCGACAACCTGACCGTGACCACCATTGGTGCCAACCTGTTCCTGCACGATGGTGGCTGGGACAGTACTCACCGTTACTTCATGACGGCGGCCAACGAGTCCAACCAGGTCGCTGTGGTGGACTCCAAGGAGCGTCGCCTGGCAGCGCTGGTTGATGTGGGCCGCATCCCGCACCCGGGCCGTGGTGCCAACTTCACCCACCCGAAATTTGGTCCGGTCTGGGCAACCAGCCACCTGGGTGACGCCACCATCAGCCTGATTGGTACCGACCCTGCAGGCCACCCTGACAACGCCTGGAAAGTGGTTGAAACCCTGAAAGGCCAGGGCGGCGGCTCGCTGTTCATCAAGACCCACCCGAAATCCACCAACCTGTATCTGGATACCACCTTCAACCCGGATCCGAAAATCAGCCAGTCGGCTGCGGTGTTTGACATCAATAACCTGGATGCCGGTTACAAGGTGCTGCCGATTGGCGACTGGGCCGAGATCGAGGGCGGCGTAAAGCGTGTGCTGCAGCCCGAATACAACCAGGCCGGTGACGAAGTCTGGTTCTCGGTATGGAGCCAGCAGGATGAGGTGTCCGCCATTGTGGTGGTGGATGACAAGACCCTGGAGCTGAAGAAGGTGATCAAGGACAAGCGCCTGATTACCCCGACCGGTAAATTCAACGTAAACAACACACAGCACGACGTTTACTGAGTACAATGCAGCGCATGGGCCCGCAGCGATCGGGCCTTTGCCTGAAAATTTTGAGGAGTGATCATGAAAAAAGTACTGATTCCCCTGTTCTCGCTGGCGGCACTGATGGGTGCCCAGCAGGCCATGGCTGATGACGCAGCGGCCCGTGCTGTATTCCAGAGCAAGTGCACGGCCTGTCACCAGGAAACTGCCGATGGCATGGGTCCGGGCTTCCACACCGTTGCTGCCCGTTATGCCGGCAACGACGAGGCGGTTGCCATTTTGAGCAAGTCCATCCAGTTCGGCTCCATGGCTGCCCATGACGGCCAGATGAGCCTGTATGGTGCCGGTATGCCGCTGATGCCGCCCAACCCGGTTACCGAGGAAGAAGCCAAGCTGCTGGCCGAGTGGGTCATGACTCACTAAGCGTCGGTTGCTTTATACAAAACGCCCTGCATTGCAGGGCGTTTTTGTTTTGGGTCAATGGCGGGACGTGGCTTAGTGCAGCTTGATTTTGGGGTGGGTGCGGCGGCCAATACGGTCGCTGAGCATAAGCAGCAGGGTACGGAAGCGGCCGTAGAGCACCATCTGGTGCATGCGGTACAGCGAAATGTAAAACATGCGGGCCATCCAGCCTTCCAGGTTGACGCTGCGGATCACGCCGCCCATGACGTTGCCCACTGCCGTATGGGTGGACAGCGACACCAGCGAACCGTAATCACGGTAGCGAAATTCGGGTAGCGGTTTGCCGGCCAGTTTCAAGGCCAGGCTTTTGGTCAGGAAGCTGGCTTGCTGGTGGGCGCTTTGCGCCCGGGGCGGTACATTGCGTTCGCTGCCGGGTTCCAGCGGGCAGGCGGCACAGTCGCCCATGGCAAAAATGTCCGGATCTTTGGTGGTTTGCAGGGTGGAGCTGACCTCCAGCTGATTGATGCGGTTGCAGTCCAGACCATCGAGCTGGCGCAGAAAAGCGGGCGCCTGTACTCCGGCCGCCCAGACCCTGAGCGAAGCCGGAACAAAGTCGCCATCCCGGGTATGGAAACCCTGATCGGTGACTTCGCTGACCGCCGCCCCCAGCCGCACCCGCACACCCAGATCAAGCAGCGCCCGGTGGGTGGCCAGCGCAATTTTGTCGGACAGTGCCGGCAGCACTTTGTCGCCGGCTTCCAGCAGGGTGATATGCATGTTTTCCGGGCGGATCCGGTCAAGCCCGTAAGCAGACAACATCTGGGCGGCATGACGCAGTTCGGCCGCCAGTTCGACACCGGTGGCGCCGGCACCGACAATGGCCACCTGGACCTGCTCGTCGGGACCGGAGCGGGCGTGGGCGCTCAGGTATTCGCCCAGCAGGCGCTGGTGGAAGTACAGGGCGTTGTCGGGTGAGTCCAGACAAATGCAGTGCTGCTCGGCGCCGGGCGTGCCGAAGTCGTTGGTACGGCTGCCGACGGCAATGACCAGGCTGTCATAGGCCAGGTTGCGGGCCGGCACCAGTTCGACGCCCTGGCTGTCGAGGGTGGCATCCAGGTGGATGGTGCGGTTGCTGCGGTCCAGTCCGCTCATGCGGCCCAGCTGAAATTCGAAATGGTTCCACTTGGCCTGGGCCAGATAGTTGAGCTCGTTTTCGGTGCTGTTGAGCGAACCGGCGGCCACCTCGTGCAGCAGGGGTTTCCAGATATGGGTGAGGCGGGTATCCACCAGGGTGATGCGGGCCTTTTTGCGTTTGCCCAGTTTGCGGCCCAGGCGGGTGGCCAGTTCCAGACCGCCAGCGCCGCCGCCGACTATTACGATGTGGTGCATGGGTGTTTCCCTGTTCAAATACTCGCAGCATGGAGCAGGGCAAGCAATTGGGCCACTGTGCTTTGTCAGCTGTTGTGTGCATCCTCGGTAGCGGGTGCAAAGGACAGCAAGTGGTCGAGTGCGCCCGCCAGACTGTGCAAGGCGGCGGGTGCCGCCGGATGCCCGATGCGGGGCAGGCTGGCCAGACAGGGCGCCGGCATGCGTGCTTGCAGGCTCTCCAGATTATCCTGCAGGCGGGGCATGTCCGGGTCGGAGCAGTTGGCAATCCAGCCGGCCAGTGGCAGGCCGTCACGCAGAATGGCTTCGGCGCTGAGCAGGGCATGGTTGATACAGCCCAGTTTCATGCCGACCACCAGAATCACCGGCAGCTGCAGGCTGATCGCCAGATCGGCCAGACTTTCACTGGCGTTGACCGGTACCCGCCAGCCACCGGCACCTTCAATCAGGGTCAGGTCGGCCTGATGGTCCAGAATGCTTTGTACCTGCTGTTGCAGGCCGGCTACCTCAAGCTGCACCCCGGCATCCGCAGCCGCCAGGTGGGGGGCGATGGCCGGGGCAAAGGCATGGGGGTTGAGTTGTGCATAGGGTACCCGGATGCTGCACTGGGCGGCCAGATTGAGGGCATCGGCGTTGCGCAGGCCGTCCGGGGTCGGGTCGCAGCCGGACGCCAGCGGTTTGCAGGCCAGGGTGCTGTAGCCCCGTTGCCGGGCGCTGGCGAGCAGGGCGCAGGCGACCGTGGTCTTGCCGGCATCGGTGTCGGTGCCGGTAATAAAATAAGTAGCGGGTTGCGGGCGGGTCATGGGGCAGGCTCCGTACCGGTTCCCTGTATGGAACCGGTGAGCGCCGATAGTGGCTACGGTGCGGCCACTACGGGGCAATCAGGCCTGGTCGTTAATGCCGCGCAGGATTTCGATCAGGGCATTGAGGGCGTCGGTGGCGGTGAAAATGCCGAGGAATTCGCCGTCTTCTTCCACAATCAGGCTGCTGATTTTTTGGGCTGACATCAGCTGGGCAACCTGGTCCAGCGGGGTGCTGGCGTCCACGCTGATCAGGTCTTCTGACATGATGTCGGCAGCGGTCAGGCCGGCACGGTCGGCTTCCGGCATGCCGGCAAACAGGCGCACGTCACGGTCACTGATGATGCCGGCCAGCTCGCCGTCAGCCATTACCGGCAGGTGGCGGATATCCTGGCTGGTCATCAGTTTCAGCAGCTCGGCAAAGCTCATGCTGTCTTCAATGCTGATGGGGTCGGGGGTGGTGAACTCTTCAACCGGAACAATAATTTGCTGCATGGAATCTCTCCTGTAAGTAATACGGTAAGGGCATCAGTCCTGTTTGTAGGTGATGCGGCCATTAAGCAGGGTGTAGCGGACCCGTCCGGGCAGACGGTGTCCGAGGAAGGGGTTGTTGCTGCCTTTGGACAGCCACTGTTCGCCGGCAATGGTCTGGGCGTTGGGATCAAACAATACCAGATCGGCGCTGGCGCCGGTGCTCAGGCTGCCAGCGGGCAGGCGCATGGCCCGGGCCGGACCAAGGGTCAGGCGCTCGATGGCGGTTGGCAGGTCGAACACGCCTTCGTCGACCAGACTCAGGGCCAGCGGCAGCATCAGTTCGATACTGCTGATGCCGGGCTCGGTGGCGGCAAAGGGGTCTTGTTTGGCGTCGGTTTCATGGGGCTGGTGGTGGCTGGCCAGAGCGCTGATCACGCCGCTGCGCACTGCTTCACGCAGGCCTTCACGGTCGGCCTGCGAGCGTAGCGGCGGCTGTACGTGGTACAGGCTGGAAAAGTCGAGCAGGGTTTCGTCGGTGAGGATGAGCTGGTACAGCGCCACGTCGGCGGTCACCGGCAGACCCCGGGCCTGGGCGTCGGCAATCAGCCGGGCGCCCCGGGCAGTGGTGATCTGACTGAAGTGGGCACGTACGCCGCTTTGTTCAACCAGCAGCAGGTCACGGGACAAGGCGACTGTTTCGGCCGTTTCCGGAATGCCGCTGAGACCGCGGAAGCTGGCAGCGGCACCTTCATGGGCGATGCCGCCTTCGGCCAGGTCGGCGTCCTGGGGCTGAAAGATGACGGTCAGGTCGAAGGTGGCCGCATATTCCAGCGCATGACGCAGCAGGCGGTTGTTGGCAAAGGGCACCAGGCCATTGGTGAAGGCTACGCAGCCGGCGTCACGCAGGGTGACCAGCTCGGCCAGGTTGTCGCCGGCCAGGTTGCGGGTAAAGGCACCCAGCGGGTAAACCCGGGTGGAGCCAAAATCGCGGGTCTGGTCGAGAATCAGTTCGGCCACCGCCGGGGTGTCCAGCACCGGGCGGGTAAAGGGCGTGCAGCACAGGCTGGTAATGCCGCCGGCGGCGGCGGCCCGGGTTTCGCTGGCAATGGTGCCTTTGCGGCCAAAGCCGGGTTCGCGCAGCGAGGCATTGATGTCGACCAGTCCGGGAATGGCAATCAGGCCGCTGGCGTCAATCAGCTGCTCGGTGGAAAAGTCCCGGGGCTTGTCGCCAATGGCAACAATTTTGCCACGCTCGATAAACAGGTCGGCCGGGCCGTCGAAGCGGGTGGCGGGGTCAATCAGGCGGGCGCCGCTAATCTGGATGCGCATTCAGAAGCCCTCCGGCTGGCTGGCGTCGGCATCGGCCAGACGCTGTTCGTTTTGGCCGCTCATGGTCATTGACAGTACCGCCATGCGCACCGCAATGCCGTAGGTAACCTGGTTGAGAATCATCGCCCGGGGGCTGTCGGCCACACTGGAGTCGATTTCCACTCCCCGGTTGATGGGGCCGGGGTGCATGACAATGGCGTCCGGGTGGGCCAGCGCCACCCGTTGTTCGCTCAGGCCGAACAGCCGGTAAAACTCGCTTTCGCTGGGCAACAGGCCGGAGCGCATGCGCTCGCGCTGCAGCCGCAGCATGATGATGACATCAACGTCTTTCAGGCCCTGTTCGATGTCGGTGTAGACATTGACGCCGTATTGTTCCAGCCCGACCGGTAGCAGGGTTTTGGGGGCAATCACCCGGATGTCCGGGCAGCCCAGGGTTTTCAGGGCGATCATGTTGGAACGGGCCACGCGGGAGTGCAGGATGTCGCCAACAATGGCCACTTTGAGCTGGCTGAAATCACCCTTGTGGCGGCGGATGGTGAGCATGTCGAGCATGCCCTGGGTGGGGTGGGCGTGACGGCCGTCACCGCCATTGATGATGGCGACATTGGGG
>CAZMLX010000049.1:0-12955 GCA_964567275.1 uncultured Thiopseudomonas sp.
GTCTTTCATGCGCCTGAGGTTGCCGATCACCGATTCCAGTGCACGGTCAAACAGCAGGGCGTCATCCAGCATGCGCAGTTGTCCCCGGTTGAAGGCCAGCGCCAGGCTGGTGCGGTTTTTGTCCAGTACCTTCATGCCGTGACGGTTGACAAAAATGTAGCGACCGCTTGATTTGATAATGGCTGACAGTTTGCAACGGATGGGGCTGGCCTCGTCCAGTTGCAACTCGAACCAGCTGCCCTGGCGGATGCGCTCAACCTGTTGCAGACCGGGATCATCGTCGGCCAGCTCAACCGGTTCCTCGGGCTCTTCGGGACGGGGCTCGTCTTGCGGCTGGGGCAGTTCAATCTCGGTGCGCACTTCGACCATGGCCGGTTCGGGTGCGGGCTGCTCGATCAGGGTTCCGGCCTTTTCCTGCAGTATTTCGGGCAGCTCCTGCGGTGTCAGTATCACCGGTTCGGCAGGGGCCGGCTCGATCCCGGGTGCTGTACTGTCGTCCTCGGCGGGCGCCGGGGGACGTGGCCGGGCCTGTTCGGTCAGGCTTTGTTTCAGGTGCTGGAAGGCCTGGATATGCAGGACTTCCAGCTCGGTCAGTTGCAGGGCGGTGGCAAAGGGGTCAAGTGCGGCTTCTTCAAAGCCCAGTTTGAGGCTTTCCACCAGTCGGGGTACCAGCTGGCGCAGCCGGATGGCGTCTTCCTGGCTGGAATAACGGCCCACGCTCCAGATCAGGTCGTCCATTACCTGCAGGCTGTGGGTCCACTGGCTGGAGTCTGCACCAAACTTGAGGTGGTGCAGCAGCAGCACCTGGCTCCAGTTGTCCTGCAGTAATCTGACCACGGTTTCGGGCAGGGTTTTGCCCAGCAAGCGCTGGTTGAGTACGTGTTCAATGTGCTGACGGGCTTCTTCGGTGCGGGCGCGGCCTTCTTCGGCGTCACGGACCCGTTGCTCGACCAGCTCGCTGCGGCGGCGTTCGGTGCGGAAAAAGGTAACAAAGTCTTCCAGCAAATCGGCAAAAATGACCGGGTCGTCGCTGAACTCGTTGAGCAGGCGGTGTACCACCTCTTCGATTTTCTGGTACAGCTTGTCCCGCTGATCATGATCTTGCCCGCTCCAGCCCAGCGCCGCCGAACCGAGCTCGTTGAGCAGGCGGCGGGCCGGGTGGCCCGAGGTGCCAAAAAAATTGCGGTCCTGGACGGCGACTTTCAGCAACGGAATCTGCAGACGGCCGATCAGGGCCTTGAGCGAGTCGGGCAGTGACTGGTCATCGAGGATGAACTCGAACAGCATGGACACCAGGTTGATGGTGTCGTTGTCTACCTCGGCTACCACCCGGGTGTGCCTGGACTGTTGGCTGGCCCGTTGCAGAATGCTGTCAATCTGGCCGCGCAGCAGGGCGCCGTCAGTCAACTGGCTGGAGTTGTGCTGTTGCAGGTGGGTTAGCAAACGCAACAGGTCATTGGAACTGACCGGAACGGCATCGGCCGGAGCGGGGGTGGCTGGCTGGCGCTGGCGCAGGCCCTGCAACAGTGCCTGAATGTCCTGCAGGTCAATCTCGGTGCCGCTGTGATGGGGAAGGGCGGCACTGTCGTCAGCCGGGAGAGGCTCCTGGCTGGCCGTGGTTGCGGCCGTGGCCGCAGGGACCGGCTGGCGGCTGACCCCGGGGCTTTTCAGGTCCGGCAGTATGCCGGCGCTGACCAGTACCTGGTTGCTGTCAGCATAGAGGATGCCGATTTCTTCCAGGACATGACGCTCGAACAGCTTGAGCAGGATCAGCTTGACCTGCATGTCGCCAAAGCCCAGCGAGTTGAGGCCCGCCAGAAAGCTGCGGCCCAGCTGGCGAGGGCCAACAGGGTTGTCGTCGGCGACCAGCTTGCGTTTGAGCAGATGGCCCAGACGCGCATTGAGGGCATCCAGCAGATCGGCGTCGCGGCCCAGGGTTTTGTTGACCATGTTGGTGATGGCAACGGTTTCTTCCAGCTCGTCCGGGGCCAGCAGCGTCATGCTGTCACGGTCGGCGATGATTTCCGGACTGGCAGGGTTGCCGATCTGGACTATGGCCAGTTGTCGAAAGTTTTCGTCCAGTTGCTGTTGTATGCTGGTTAGCAGGTTGTTTTGTGACAGGCGCAGTTCGCGCATGGCTTCAAACAGGCTGTTTTGTTCGTGGTTGCTGATGGCACGGTCAGCCATGTCGAACAGGGTGTCGTCGGCATGGGTAAAGAGCTCCTGCAATTGCTGGCGCAAGAAGCCGCCGGCCAGTTCGTGGACACGTCTGAGCGGGCCGGGGAACTGGCCGGTAACGCCGTTGTCGGCGATTGGGGCCGTGGCTTTGTCCTGCATGGAACCTCCTGACATGGCCTGCTGGGGCCGGGTTGGTACAGGGGCAAACTTTACCAGATTTGCTCTGGATGTGCAGGGGCGCAGGCCCTTGGGCGGTACTGCTGCGGGGTGAAAAAAAGGCGGCAAAACCTGTATAATCGTACGTATTTTGTTTGGGAGTGTTTTATGGCAAATCTGGTGATTGAACAGTTGATGGATGAAGTGCGTGAAAATGTGCGTATTGCCCTGGCCGAAGATGTGGGTACCGGCGATATCACGGCTCAGCTGATTCCTGCTGACAAACTGGTGCATGCCCGGGTTATTACCCGCGAGGACGCGACCATTGCCGGTGTCGCCTGGGTGGATGAGGTGTTCCGCCAGGTTGATCCCAATGTCAAGGTGAGCTGGCGAGTGGCCGATGGCGAGCGGGTGCGTGCCAATCAGGTTTTATTTGAACTGGACGGCCCGGCCCGGGCGTTGCTGACGGGCGAGCGTACCGCACTCAACTTCATGCAGACGCTGTCGGCGGTGGCAACCCGCTGTAATCATTACGCCGAGGTGGTCAGCGGCTTGCCGGTCAAGCTGCTGGATACCCGCAAGACCATTCCGGGCCTGCGGCTGGCACAAAAATACGCCGTTACCTGTGGCGGTTGTCACAATCATCGCATCGGTTTGTACGATGTGTTCCTGATTAAGGAAAACCACATTACGGCCTGTGGCGGCATTGCCCAGGCGGTAGAGGCAGCCCGCCGTATTGCGCCGGGCAAGCCGGTTGAGGTGGAGGTGGAAAACCTGGCCGAGTTTGCCGAAGCGCTGGCTACCAGTGCCGACATCATCATGCTGGACGAGCTGTCCTATGACGACATGCGCGAAGCGGTACGCCTGAATGCCGGCAAGGTCAAACTGGAGGCTTCCGGTGGTATCAATATCCAGACCCTGCGTGCCGTGGCAGAAACCGGTATCGACTTCATTTCCCTGGGTACCCTGACCAAAAACGTCAAGGCCGTGGACCTGTCCATGCGCATTACCCAATAACAGGAAAAGGCCAGAACATGAGTGACTCCTCCGTTGTCCGTCGTCTTGACGCCCGTGCTACCGGCTTTGCCGGTGAGCTGGACCAGTTGCTGAGCTGGGAAAGCGTATCCGACCAGAGTGTCAACCAGCGTGTGCTGGATATCATTGAACAGGTCCGCAGCCGTGGTGATGCGGCGCTGGTCGACTACACCCGGCAGTTTGACGGTGTTGAAGTCAATGACTTCAGCCAGCTGGAGCTGCCGCAACAGCGCTTGCGGCAGGCGCTGGACAACCTCTCGCCCGAGCAGCGCAGTGCTTTGCAAACCGCTGCCGACCGGGTGCGCAGTTACCACGAGCATCAGCGTCAGGACTCCTGGCAATATGCCGATGCCGATGGCACCCTGCTGGGCCAGAAAGTGACTCCGCTGGATCGTGCCGGCCTCTATGTGCCGGGCGGCAAGGCGACCTACCCGTCCTCGGTGCTGATGAACGCCATTCCGGCCAAGGTGGCCGGCGTGCCGGAAGTGATCATGGTAGTGCCAACACCCCGTGGTGAAATCAATGAAATGGTGCTGGCGGCGGCCTGCATTGCCGGCGTTGACCGGGTATTCACCATTGGCGGTGCACAGGCGGTAGCGGCACTGGCTTATGGTACCGAGACTGTGCCGGCGGTGGATAAAATCGTTGGTCCGGGCAACATTTACGTCGCCACCGCCAAACGGCATGTGTTTGGCCAGGTCGGCATCGACATGATTGCCGGCCCGTCGGAAATTCTGGTGATTTGTGACGGCAAGACCGATCCGGACTGGATTGCCATGGACCTGTTTTCGCAGGCCGAACACGACGAAGACGCCCAGTCGATTTTGTTGTGCCCTGATGCAGCGTTTCTGGACAAGGTTGAGGCCAGTATCGAACGTCTGTTGCCCGAGCTGGAGCGTGAATCAATTGCCCGTGTCTCCATGCGCGAACGCAGCGCACTGATTCAGGTGCGTGACCTGGAGCATGCCGCCGAGGTGGCCAACCGCATTGCTGCCGAACACCTGGAGTTGTCGGTCGAAGATCCGCAGGCATTGTTGCCGCTGATTCGCCATGCCGGTGCGATTTTTATGGGACGGCATACCTGTGAGGCGCTGGGCGATTATTGTGCCGGTCCCAACCACGTGTTGCCGACCTCGGGTACGGCACGTTTCTCGTCCCCGCTGGGGGTGTATGACTTCCAGAAGCGCAGCTCGATTATTTTCTGCACGCCGCAGGGTGCCTCCGAGCTTGGCAAGGTGGCCTCCGTGCTGGCCCGCGGCGAGTCGCTGACCGCACACGCCCGTAGCGCCGAATATCGCATTATCAAGGATTAAGCCGTGAGCAAATTCTGGAGTCCCTTTGTCAACCGGCTGGTGCCTTATGTACCGGGCGAGCAGCCGAAAATGACCAAACTGGTCAAGCTCAATACCAACGAAAACCCCTATGGTCCCTCGCCGAAGGCGCTGGAAGCGATGCGCGCCCAGGTCAGCGATGATTTGCGCCTGTATCCCGACCCCAATTGCGATGTGCTCAAGCAGGCCGTGGCCGGATTTTACGGCGTAACGTCGGCGCAGGTGTTTGTTGGCAACGGTTCGGATGAAGTGCTGGCCCATGCCTTCCATGCCTTCTTCCAGCAGGACAAACCGCTGCAGTTCCCCGATATCAGTTACAGCTTTTATCCGGTGTATTGTGGCCTGTACGGCGTAGAACCCCGGCAAATTCCGCTGGATGAGAATTTTGCCATCAATCTGGACGATTACAGGCAGGACAACGGCGGCATTATCTTCCCCAACCCCAATGCACCCACCGGCATGCTGCTGCCCTTGGAGGCCATAGAGCAATTGCTCAAGCGCAATACGGAAACTGTGGTGCTGGTGGATGAAGCCTATATCGACTTTGGTGGTCAATCGGCGGTGGCGCTGGTGGACAAGTATCCCAACCTGCTGGTAGTACAAACCTTGTCCAAGTCACGCTCGCTGGCCGGTTTGCGGGTGGGTTTGGCAATTGGCCATCCGGATCTGATTGAAGGGCTGGAGCGGATCAAGAACAGCTTCAACTCCTATCCGCTGGACCGTGCCGCCATTGCCGGTGCGGCGGCTTCGTTTGCTGACCGTGACTACTTCGAACAGACCTGCAACAAGGTGATTGCCAGCCGGGGGCTGCTGGTCAGCCAGTTGCAGGAACTGGGCTTTGAGGTATTGCCGTCGGCGGCCAACTTTGTGTTTGCCCGTCACCCGCAACAGGACGCCGGCGAACTGGCGGCGAAACTGCGTGAACAGGGCGTGATTGTGCGACATTTCCGCCAGGCACGGATCGAGCAGTTTTTGCGGATTACCGTGGGCACGGATGCGCAGAATGCTGAACTGATTGGGGCGCTGGCAGGTTTGTAGTTTTTTGTCTTGCGGTGAGCGGGGTGTGACGAGACCTGCTGAAAGCTGCGCTTCACGGGCCGAAGCAAGCTTCGTCCCGCTCGCTGAGGCTTTCGCAGATCTCGTCACGCCCCGGATACACCTCATACTTCTAGCGGGAATGGCCCGACTGTGTCGGGCTGCTGTCGCTGTGTGGTGAGCGGGTGTTTTTGTTTTCTTTGGCCGGGTTGATGTAGTCAGGACGTTTTATGCCGATTGCGCTGCTGGGGGTTACATGCCTGCTTTATCTGGTCTGGGCTGTCTTGCTGTACCGGTTGCATCTTGGGCTGGAGCGTTGTGATCCGCAACTGGCGCTACAGGCAGGACGGGCATCCTGGTTCTGGACGCCTTTCAATGGTCACCGGGTGCTGGTCGGGGTGATGCGTGATCCGCAGGCTTGTCATGCGCCCTTGGCCGGGCTGATCCGGCTGATGCGTATCTGGGCCCTGTTGCTGGTGGCGGTGTCTGGCTGGCTGGGCTGGCTGATATGGCAGCAAGCTTGAACCCTGCTTACTTTTAGCGACAGGCATCGGGTAGAATCGGGGCACACTCACTGGTGGATCTGAACATGCAAAGCAAAGAAAACCTGATCTGGATCGATCTGGAAATGACCGGTCTGGATACCGATAACGACCTGATTATTGAAATTGCCACCATTGTGACGGACTCACAACTCAATGTGCTGGCAGAAGGGCCGGTGATGGCCATTCACCAGAGCGACGAAGTGCTGGCAGGCATGGACGAGTGGAATACCAATCAGCACGGCAAGAGCGGGCTGACCCGGCGGGTGCGTGACAGCCGTCTCACCGAAGCGGAAGCTGAGGCAAAAACCCTTGAGTTTCTTAAACAGTGGGTGCCGGAGCGGGCCTCGCCCATGTGTGGCAACAGCATTTGCCAGGATCGCCGCTTCTTGCACCGCTGTATGCCGCAGCTGGAAGCTTATTTTCATTACCGCAATCTGGATGTGTCCAGCCTCAAGGAGCTGGCTCAGCGCTGGGCGCCGGAGGTGGCCAAGGGCTTTAAAAAGAGCGAGGCGCATCTGGCTATGGATGATATCTGCGAGTCGATTGCCGAGCTGCGTTATTACCGCCAGCATCTGATGAAGTGCTGAACCGGTATCGGGCGGCAGGCAGATAAAAAAATAACCGCACATGTGCGGTTATTTTTTTGCGTAAACCCGGCATCGGAGCCGGGTCTGGCAGGGCTGTTTACATGGTGGCAACGTTGTTGCCGGGGGTTCCGGCATGGTTGCGCTTGTATTCAACAATGCTGGCCGAGGCCACGGAAAACTGCTTGTAAACAATGATCATGATGACGATGTTGGCAATGCCGCACAGAATGCCGATGTAAGGGACGAGAGAGCACAGCCACAGGATGTACATGGCCAGGGTCAGCCCCTCATTGATGCGGGGTGCATCAATGTTGCGTTCGTTCATGTAGGTGTTCATGTCCTGGGCCAGGCCTACGTTCGCCACGTAGTTCCAGTACAGGTTGAAAAAGGGAATGAAACAAAAGCCGAGACCCTTGCCAGCGGTGGTGCGGGGGTTGCCATCCTGGATGACTTTCCAGAAACGGTACAGCAGAACGAAGCCGACCACTACGCCGGCAATGACCGGAATCAGGCCGATGATCAACAGACACAGCGGCAGGCCGACACCGATCAGCCAGGCGAACCACAGCCACAGGGTGCGGAAAGAGCCGGGCTCATAGGGCACCTGTTCCACGGCGCCGGAGGCGCTGGCAGTCTGGGTGACGGCTGGCAGCGGTTGTGGAGCGGTTGTGGCGGGCGGCTGATTGACAAACAGGGCGGCGAGTTCGGTGGTGCTGGCCTGTGCCCAGTTTTCCATGCCGGCTTTCCAGACCTGGGTGGTGCGCTGGACGGTGCCATTGTCAATAAGTGGCTGGACTTCTTCTGCTGCAATTGGGCCTACTCGCTGGCCATCCTGTACGTAGTACCACATGTGATTTTCCTTGATGACAGGGGTTCCTGATCCTTTGCCGGGATCGGTAGGGAACCGGATTGATTAAGCAGGCAAGAGGATGCCTGAAATTACGCTTTAAATATAGGGTTTTTCAGGAATTTTGGCGTTTTTGGTGCTGTTCCAGTGCCCATTCGACGTGTTCGCAGACCAATTCGCTGGGGTGGTGGCGCCTGGCCTGCAGGGCTTCAAGAACGGCAAGGGTGGAGGGCGCATTGCCCAGCCCGATGGCCAGGTTGCGCAGCCAGCGCTCATAACCGGCCCGGCGCAGCGGTGAGCCTTCGGTTTTTTGCAAGAATTCGCCCTCGTCCCACAGGAACAGCTCGGCCAGGCTGCTGTTGTCGAGCCGGTGGCGGGGCATAAAGTCCTGCTCGCCGGTGGGGCGGGCAAAACGGTTCCAGGGGCAAACCAGCTGGCAGTCGTCACAGCCGAACACCCGGTTGCCGATCAGCGGGCGCAGCTCTTCGGGAATGCTGCCTTTGTACTCGATGGTCAGGTAGGAAATGCAGCGGCTGGCGTTGAGCACATAAGGAGCGGGAAAGGCGTTGGTGGGACAGATATCCAGGCAAGCGCTGCAGCGGCCGCAATGGTCGGTGGAAAGGGTTGTGGTGACCGGCAGCGGCAGGTCGGTGAGGATTTCGCCCAGAAAAAACCAGCTGCCGGCGTTGCGGTTGATAACCAGGGTGTTTTTGCCGATCCAGCCCAGTCCGGCGTTGCGGGCCAGCGCCTTCTCCAGCACCGGCGCACTGTCGACAAATACCCGGTAGCCAAACGGGCCGATGGCGCCTGCAATGCGGTCGGCCAGCTGCTGCAGGCGTTTGCGGATCATCTTGTGATAGTCGCGGCCGAGGGCGTAGCGGGACAGATAGGCGGTTTCCGGATTGGCCAGCCGTTCGGCCATGGCGGTATCACCGGGCAGGTAGTCCATGCGCAGGGAAATGATGGTGCGGGTGCCGGGCACCAGCTGTTCGGGGCGGGTGCGCATGCTGCCGTGGGCCGCCAGGTACTCCATTTCGCCGTGATAGCCGGCATCCAGGTAAGCCTGCAGGCGGGGTGCTTCGTTTTCCAGCCCGATGCTGGTGATGCCTGCCTGCTGGAACCCCAGTTCCTGTGACCACTGGCGGATGCTGTCAACCAGCTGTGGCAGGTCAGGAAATTTGCAGGTCATGACAGTCCCCGGGCGGGTTTGCAGGTATACTCTGTGACATTTGGCGGGGCCGGCAGATGCCGGCAACAGATTGGGGGCAGCGTGTCGGACGCAGTGTTTTTACTGGATAACGAGGAGGCTACTCTAGCCTTCGGGCGCCGTTTGGGTCAACTGAGCCAGGGGCGTGGTGTCATTTTTCTGCAAGGTGACCTGGGTGCCGGCAAAACCACGCTGAGCCGGGGTGTGCTGCGCGGACTGGGGCATGAAGGTGCAGTAAAAAGCCCTACCTTTACCCTGATGGAACCTTATCAGCTGGACAGCGGTCCTTTGTATCATTTCGACCTGTACCGGCTGGCTGATCCTGAAGAGCTTGAGTTTATGGGGATCCGGGATTATCTGGATGATGACAGTCTGTGTCTGATCGAATGGCCGCAGCAGGGTAGTGGTGTACTGCCAATGCCCGATTTGAGCATTGTGCTGGACCTGTCCGGCGCAGGGCGGACAGCCCGGTTACAGGCATTTGGAGCACGCGGGCAGGCCTGGCGTGATGTCCTTGTCAATGAGTTTGACGGTGGGGAGAAATGATGCAATTGAGGTATGGGCTGTCGGTGTTGCTGCTGTGTTTGCTGTTGCCGGTACAGGTGTTTGCCGCCACCCAGATTCAGGGGGTGCGTATCTGGCGGGCGCCGGACAATACCCGGCTGGTGTTTGACCTGAATGGTCCGGTTCAGCACAGCGTGTTCAACTTGCAAAATCCCGAGCGCATCGTGATTGACGTACCAGGGGTGGAGCTGACTGCCAATATCCGGGACATTCTGAAAACCACCTCGCCGATCCAGGATGTGCGTACCGGCCGCAAGGATGATGGTTTGCGTATTGTGCTGGACATGAAAGCCCGGGTGTATCCCAAGAGTTTTACCCTGACTCCCAATCAGCCCTATGGGCACCGGCTAGTGGTGGACCTGTTTGATCAGGCCCAGACTGCCGAGATCACGCTGCCGGCCCGGCAGCAGCCGGTGGGCAAACCGGTGGACAGTACAGCAGCACCGGTTACGGTGAAAAAACAGGTGACAGGTGGCCAGCGTGATGTGGTGGTTGCCATTGATGCCGGGCATGGCGGCGAGGATCCGGGCGCCATTGGGCCGGGCGGGCTCAGGGAAAAAGACGTAGTGCTGGCCATTGCCCGCGAGTTGCAGCGCCAGATCAATGCGGAAAAGGGCTTCCGGGCCGAGCTGGTGCGTACCGGTGACTATTTTATTCCGCTGCGCAAGCGAACCGAGATCGCCCGCCAAAAAGGCGCTGACCTGTTTGTTTCGGTGCATGCGGATGCCGCTCCCCGCTCCACCGCTTCCGGGGCGTCGGTGTATGCGTTGTCGGACAAGGGCGCCACGTCGGAAACTGCCCGCTGGCTGGCCGATAGCGAGAACCGTTCGGACCTGATTGGCGGGACCGGTAATGTCAGCCTGGGTGACAAGGACAAGGTACTGGCCAGTGTGCTGCTGGACTTGTCGATGACGGCTTCGTTGTCGTCCAGTCTGGATGTGGGGCAAAAGGTGCTGAACCATATGGGCAAGGTCACCCGTTTGCACAAGTCACGGGTGGAACAGGCCGCCTTTATGGTGCTCAAGTCTCCTGATATTCCGTCGATTCTGGTCGAAACCGGTTTTATTACCAACCCGGACGAGTCAAAAAAACTGAACAACCGTGCCCATCAGCAGGCCGTGGCCCGTTCGATCCAGGCCGGAGTCAAACAGTTTTTTATACAAAACCCGCCGCCTGGCACCTGGCTGGCTGCCCAGCGTGACAGTGGCAAGGGTGCGGTGGTCGGGCCGCAGGAACATATTGTGCGCAAGGGTGAGAGTTTGAGCATCCTGGCACTGCGTTACCAGGTGGAGGCAGCAGAAATCCGCCGCCACAACAAGCTCAAGACCGACACTATTCAAGTGGGACAAAAACTGATTATTCCGGCCCGTATGCGGGTGTCGCAGCCATGACCGTTGCACGCAGCATTCATCTGCTCAGCCCCCGGCTGGCCAACCAGATTGCCGCTGGCGAGGTGGTTGAGCGGCCGGCATCGGTGGCCAAGGAGCTACTGGAAAATGCACTGGATGCCGGCGCCACCCGCATTGAGCTGGATGTTGAGGAAGGCGGGGTCAAGTTGTTGCGCATTCGTGACGACGGCCATGGTATTGCCCACGGCCAGCTGCCGCTGGCGCTGGCCCGTCATGCCACCAGCAAAATTATTGAGCTGGCCGATCTGGAGGGCGTGCAGAGCCTGGGTTTTCGTGGCGAGGCATTGGCTTCGATCAGTTCGGTGTCACGGTTGTGCCTGACTTCGCGCACGGCTGATGCCAGCCAAGCCTGGCAGGTCGAAGCCGAAGGCCGTGACATGCAGCCCAGCGTGCAGCCAGCGGCACACCCGGTGGGCACCACGGTGCAGGTGCGTGACCTGTTTTACAACACCCCGGCCCGGCGCAAGTTTTTGCGTACAGAAAAAACCGAATTTGACCACTTGCAGGAAGTGGTACGGCGCATGGCGCTGGCCCGTTTTGACGTGGCTTTTCATTTGCGTCACAACGGCCGTCAGGTGTTTGCCCTGCACAGTGCTGCCGACGACATGGCGCAGGCCCGGCGTATCGGCCAGTTGCTGGGTGATGGCTTTCTTGAGCAGGCGCTGCCGATTGATGTGGAACGCAATGGCTTGCGCCTGTGGGGCTGGGTCGGTTTGCCGACGTTTTCCCGTAGCCAGGCCGATATGCAGTATTTCTATGTCAATGGCCGTATTGTGCGTGACAAGCTGGTGGGCCATGCGGTGCGCCAGGCGTACCGTGACGTGCTCTATGGCGGGCGGCATCCGGCCTTTGTGCTTTATCTGGAGCTGGACCCGAATCTGGTTGATGTCAATGTGCACCCGACCAAGCACGAAGTCCGGTTTAGGGATGGCCGTACGGTCCATGATTTTCTTTATTCCACACTAAACCGTAGCTTGGCTGACGTGCGGCCCGGTGATGAGGTGGCGGCACCGGCGGCGGTGCCGGTGATGGATGCGCCCAGGGTGAGCGGTCTGGCTGCCGGCGAGTTTGCTGGGCAGACCGGGCTGGATTTGCGTGACGAAGTTCTTAGCCCTACGGCCCCCTTCGCCGGGGGCGGTAGTGCAGCGGGCAGTTTTTTCCGGCCATCCTCGTCTGCGTCTGCCGGTTTCAGTGGAGCACGCAGCGAGGCTTATCAGGCCTTTACCGCACCACTGGATAACGATGGCAGCCATCAGGTGGGCGAAGATGAACAGGTTCCGCCGCTGGGTTATGCGCTGGCGCAGCTCAAAGGCATTTATATTTTGGCTGAAAACCGCCACGGGCTGGTGCTGGTGGACATGCATGCCGCCCATGAGCGGGTCATGTACGAACGGCTGAAGACCGCCATGAGCCTGGAGGGGCTGAAAGGCCAGCCGCTGCTGGTACCGCAAAGCATGGCCCTGAGCGAGCGGGAAGTAGACTGCGCTGAAGAACACGCCGACTGGTTTGCCCGGCTTGGTTTTGAGCTGCAGCGCATGGGTAGCGAAAGTCTGGCCATCCGCCAGATTCCAGCCTTGTTGAAACAGGCCCAGGCCGGGCACCTGGTGCGTGATGTGCTGAGTGACCTGATGGAATACGGCACGAGTGACCGCATTCAGGCCCATGTCAACGAGTTGTTGGCCACCATGGCCTGCCATGGTGCGGTGCGGGCCAACCGGCAGCTGACGCTGCAGGAAATGAACGCCCTGCTGCGGGACATGGAGATCACCGAGCGTAGCGGCCAGTGTAACCATGGCCGCCCAACCTGGACCCAGCTGGGGCTGGCTGAACTTGACGGCTTGTTTTTGCGCGGACGCTAACCCTTGTTCCCTGGCCGGGTAACGCCATAAAAAAACGGCCGCATTTGCGGCCGTTTTTACTGGAAGGCGAAGCTTACTTGCGGTTCAGCTTGTTTTCCAGATAGTGGATGTTGACTCCGCCCTTGATAAAACCTTTGTCGTTCATCAGGTCAATGTGCAGGGGCACGTTGGTCTTGATGCCGTCAACAATGATTTCATCCAG
>CAZMLX010000050.1:0-12952 GCA_964567275.1 uncultured Thiopseudomonas sp.
CCGACTCCAGCGTACTGATTCACGGTGAGAGCGGTACCGGCAAGGAACTGGTGGCCCGGGCCCTGCACAACCTGTCGCAGCGGGCCAGGGCGCCCATGATCAGCGTCAACTGTGCCGCCATTCCGGAAACCCTGATCGAGTCGGAGCTGTTTGGCCACGAAAAAGGCGCCTTTACCGGTGCCGACAAAGCCCGTGCCGGGCTGGTCGAAGCCGCCGATGGCGGCACCCTGTTTCTGGATGAAATTGGCGAGCTGCCGCTGGAAGCCCAGGCCCGTCTGCTGCGGGTACTGCAGGAAAGCGAAATTCGCCGGGTCGGCTCCACCCGTTCGCAAAAAGTCAACATCCGCCTGATCGCCGCCACCCACCGTGACCTCAAGGCACTAGCCGCCGAAGGCAAGTTCCGCGAAGACCTTTACTACCGTCTGCACGTGATTGGCCTGACCCTGCCGGCACTGCGCGAACGGGGCGGCGACATCGTCGAAATCGCCACCGCCCTGCTGGAGCGCCAGCGTCAGCGCAGCGGCCTGCCGCCGATGAGCTTTGCCGCCGATACCCTGGCCGGTATGCAGCGTTATCGCTGGCCCGGCAACGTACGCGAACTGGAAAATGCCATTGAACGGGCAGTCATCCTCTGCGAAGGCAGCGTGATCACCCTCGATCTGCTCGGCATCGATATTGACCTTGCCAGCCAGCCGCAGGAGCCTGCTCCGGCGACCGCCGCACCCGGTGTCTCGCTGGAGGACTATTTCCAGCGCTTTGTGCTGGAGCACCAGGACAACATGACCGAAACCGAACTGGCCAGCCGGCTGGGCATCAGCCGCAAATGCCTGTGGGAACGCCGCCAGCGCTTTGGCATACCACGCAGCAAAACCACCGCCGGCGACCCCGCCTGACCTGCTCTCAAAGGATAGCCCATGAGCCGATTTTTCCAGGATCTGTCCATCATGATCCGTGCCAACCTCTGGCTGGTACCCGTTCTGGCCGCACTGGTCACCGGGCTGCTGTACTTTGTGGCGCCGCCACCGCCGATGTCGGCCACCATGAGCACCGGCTTTGACGGCGGCAGCTACCATGCCTTTGCCGAGCGGCTACAGGCCGAGCTCGCCAAAGAAGGCTTCGAGCTGAAACTGGTGACCAGCAGCGGCTCCAGCCAGAACAGCGAATGGCTGCTGGACCGCAACTCCGGCATCAATATCAGCCTGTTACAAAGCGGCCAGGAACAATTGCTGGACGCCGATCAACGCAAACAGCTGTCCAGCCTTGGCAGCGTGTTTCTGGAACCGGTGTGGCTGTTTTTACGTGAAGATGTCGACATCGAAACGCTGCAGGATCTGGACGGCTTGCGGCTGGCCATTGGCAGCGAAAGCGGTGGCCTGCGCATGCTGATCACCCCGCTGCTGGCCGCCAGCGAGCTGGCCATTGACCGCCAGCCCAACTGGCTACCGGTCAGTGGCCAGCGGGCCTTTCAGCAGTTGCAGGCCGGCACTCTCGACGCCGCTTTTTTCATGGGCTCGGCAGACAGCAGTCTGATCCGGCAACTGGCCGCCAGCCCCGAGCTCAAACTGTTCGGCTTCCCGCGGATCCAGGCGTACGAAAAACGCTTGCCATTCGTCCAGGGCGTCGGGGTCAGCCGTGGCCTGCTCGATCTGGCCAATGACATGCCCCGCACCGACACCCACACCCTGAGTGCCCAGGCACTGCTGGTGGTCAATGACAACTTCCACCCGGCGATTGCGCCACTGATTCTGGCTGCTGCCCGCAATGTCATGGCCGACGGCGGCCTGCTGGAAGCCAAAGACCAGTGGCCCCAGGCCGACCCGCAGGCGTTTGCCATGCTGACCGAGGCCGATTACTACCACCGCAAGGGGCTGCCGCTGCTGCAGCGCTACCTGCCGTTCCGTATTGCCTCGCTGGCTGACCGCTACATCATTCTGGTGATTCCGCTGCTGGTGGTACTGTTTCCGCTGTTCAAGATTGCCGGCCCGGTGTACCGCTGGCGCATCCGTGCCCGCATTTACCGCTGGTACAAATACCTGCGCGACATCGACAAAAAGTTCAACCGCAACACCTTGCCCGACCAGCTGGCCGACGAGATCCAGCGCCTGACCGAGCTGCAAAACGAGCTGGCCAAGGTCGAGGTACCGTTGTCCTATACCCACGAGCTGTACGAACTCCACCTGCATGTGCGCTTTGTCATCCGCCGCCTGCAGGAGTTGCAGCAAGAAACCTCATCCGCACCGGACATCACAGGCTAAACCATGCCCATACAGCATTGCGTCATCCACTATCTGGAAAAGAAACCCGACGACAGCCCGGCCCGCCTTAATGCCGCCAGCCAGCCACTGGCGCTGACCCCGGAACTGGAAGCGTTGCTGGTTGATTTCAACGACAGCTACAACGCCCGGCCCGGCAAAAGCTGGGCCTGTTTCCAGGATGCCGACCAGGGCCTGCCGGCCGCCCTCAATGCGCTGCAACAGGGCTCGCTGGAGTTTCAGCAGCTGGGGCTGCAACTGGCCCGCCACTGGCAACGCCTGCTGGACGAACAACAGATTTACTCCGCCAGCCACCTGTGCCTGATGCTCTACCAGTTCAACATGATTGATTACTGCGTGCTGGCACTGCTGCCCCAACGCCAGGGCCTGTGCATCAACAGCGAGCTGGAACCGGCCGGCATCCAGCATCTGGACCTGTCACAGCTGCAACTGGCCTGCCGGATCAACCTGGGCGAATGGCGCAACAACACCAGCTCCAGGCACTATATTTCCCTGCTCAAGGGCAAGGGCGGCAAAAAACTGGCCGACGCCTTCCTTGACCTGCTGCACGCCGAAGAACATGGCGACGCCCCCGCCGACACCCGCACCCTGCTCAGGGCATTCAGTGAATACATTGAAAGCAGCGATCTGGACGAAGAACCGGTACAGGAAAAAACCAAAACGCTGGTGCAATACACCAAAGAGCAGCAACGCAAAGGTGAGCCGGTCGAACTGGCCGGACTGTCAGAAGCACTGGACGAAGACAACCCGCGTGCCTTCTACAACCACATCCGCAACCTGGACTACGGCCTGAGCGACTATGTGCCCACCGACCGCAAGGTGATCAACCAGTTTCAGCGTTTCACCGGCCGGGCCGAAGGCCTGTCGATCAGTTTTGAAGCCCATTTGCTGGGCTCGCGGGTGGAATATGACGAACAGCGCGACATGCTGATCATTCGCCAGCTGCCCACCCAGCTCAAGGATCAGCTCAAGCGGGGCGGCTAATCGGGCCACCCGAAACCATCCACAAAGGCTGTGGATAACCCTGTGAACAGACTGTTTGAAAACGGGGCTGTTTCACTGCCGGCAAGGGCTGCAGACATTTTGTATGATTTTTAAACAGCCCAAATTAAAATCATGCAAATCAATGAGTTATAATTTAAATATGCGACCCGGGGCTGTCGGCCACTGTTGCCGGCCCGGTACAGCGAACATTTTTCGAGCGCTGTGCACAACACTCGCTGTCAAGTCTTGACACGCTGTTTTTTAGCAATAAAAAACGGCATCCATGGATGCCGTTTTCGTCTGTCCGCCTGACCGCCCTGTCAGTTGCGCTCCAGCCGGAACTGTTCCACCTGGTTCTGCAGCTCCTGCGCCAGCGCCACCAGGTCGCCGCTGCTGCTATGGGTTTTATCCGCACCCTGGGCGGTGTGGTCGGCAATATCACTGATGGTGCTGACATTGCGGTTGATCTCTTCGGCTACCGCACTTTGCTCCTCGGCGGCCGTGGCAATCTGCATGTTCATGGCGCTGATTTCAGCCACCGCACCGGCAATCGTTTGCAGGCTGGCCGAAGCATTGACCACCTGTTCGGCACTCAGCGTCGCCCGGCTGCGGGCATCATCCATGGCCGCTACCGCATCTCGCACCGAGAGCTGCAGCTGCTGGATCATCGACTGGATGTTTTCAGTGGACTGCTGGGTACGTATGGCCAGCGTCCGCACCTCGTCCGCCACCACCGCAAACCCCCGGCCCTGCTCCCCGGCCCGGGCCGCTTCAATGGCCGCATTCAGCGCCAGCAAGTTGGTTTGCGAGGCAATCTCGGTCACCACATTCAACACTTCGCTGATTTGCGCCGAGCCGTTTTCTACCCGGCCAACCACCTCGGCGACCCGGCCAATTTCGCCAATCAGTGCCTCAATCGCCTGACTGGCGGCACCGGCAATTTCCACACCGGCCCGGGCTTCATCATCGGCATCCAGCGAAGCCTGTGCCGTACGGGCAGCATTGCCGGCCACCTCCTGCACGGTTGCACTCATTTCATGCATGGCCGATGCCACCATATCGGTTTCGGTACGCTGCCGGATCACCGCCTGCAAAGTGTTGTCGGCCACCCCGGCCACATGGTCCGATACCTCGGTCAAACGCCGGGTAGCCCCCGACACTGCCAGCAGGCTGTCACGGAACTTGCCGAGCATACGGTTGAACGTCATGCCCAGAGTGCCCAGCTCGTCCCCGCTCTGCACCTCCAGGGTGCGGCCCAGGTCACTGTCACGGGTGATTTCTTCCATGGTGGTGCGCAGGCTGTAAATCCGGCTGATCACCAGGCGCCGCAAGATATAAACAATCAGCAAAATACCGGCCACCAGCACCGCCAGCTGCATCACTCCGGTCAGCAGCAGGTTGCGTTCCACCTGGCGGTCCAGTGCATCCAGCGAATAGCTGATACGCACCGCCCCCACCACTGTGCCTTCAGGCACCTGATGGCAAAGCAAACAATTGGTGCCCCGGTAGTCGGACTCGGCCAATACCGGGTTGATCACCGTCAGCTGCCGCCCTCCAGCCTGGCGGTCGACATGCAGCACCCGCTCGCCGGCCAGCGCCCGGCGGTCGAGCTCGTCCGCCGGTGCCTGGTGGTCATAACCCGGGCCAAAGACCCCGGTAATGGCGTCGGTACGGATAATGCGGGCTTCGGTAACGCCGGGCCGCTCCAGCACCTTGTCACGCAACATGTTGCGCTGCGCCATGGTTCCGGTCAGCATCATGGTGTTGATGCTGTCAAAGTAACTGTCGGCAACATCCTGGGTCTGTTGCTCGACCAACCGCTGCACCAGCTGCCGCTCGTTAACCGAGGTCAGTATCAGCGATACCACCAGCACCACAAAAAACACCGACAACAGGGCAATATTGATCTTTGCCTGCACAGACATGCTGCGTACCGGAACTGACTCATTCATGCTGTAACTCCATTGTTTCGGGGATGCCTCCGGCGGGCCGGAGCGTCATGTTTACGGCACCAGGCGCCGATCGTCCGTATTGCAAGCAGACTTTATGCCAATCCCTGTCACCACATCAGGTCATCGGGTACCTGGTAGGCGGCGTAAGGATCATCCTCGTCGGCCGCAGCGGTATGGGTGTTGAGCAACACAATGCGTGAAGCATCCCGTTCCTGGATTTTCAGGGCGGCATCCCGGGGCACCACTTCATAACCGCCCCCATGGCTGACAATGGCCAGGCTGCCGCTGCTGAGCTTGTTGCGCATCAAATCATTGACCGCCAGCCGCTTGACCTTTTTCTGGTCAACAAAGTTGTAATAATCGTCGCTGTCCAGCCGCGGCAAACGGCAGCTTTCAATCAGTTGTTTAATTTGCGCCTTGCGGGCCTTTTGCTCGGCTTTTTCCTGCTGCTGGCGGTTCAGCGCCTGGTCATGGGCAGCCTTGTCGGCCATCGCCCGGGCGGCGGCCTGCTGTGTGCTCAAATCGGCTTCGGCCTGGCCTTTGTTCACCAGCTTTTGCTGTTTCTTTTTGGCCCGCTCGGCCTGTTTGGCCTGTTTTTCATTTACCAGCCCCAGCTTCAGCAGCTGGTCACGCATGGAACCACTCATAGCACTACAATCCTGTTAACACGAAATACCAAATTTGAAAAACTCCGGACACTTTAACCGGAACCCGCAAGCCAGGAACTTGATCCAGCGCATGATCCGCAATCACTCGCCCGCCCCTGACCATGGCCTGCCCGTTCAGGACTGCTGCTTGGCTTCGTCCCAGAGGGCATCCAGTTCCGGCAAGGCACAGTCCTGCAAGGCACGCCCGCTGGCCGCCACCTGCTGTTCAATATAGGCAAAGCGCTGGCAAAACCGCTGGTTGGTACCCCGCACCGCCTGTTCCGGATCAAGCCCCAGATGCCGGGCCAGATTGGTCACCGCAAACAGCAGGTCCCCCACTTCATGCAGCTGCTGTTGCGCATCGCCGGATGCCATCGCTTCCTGTACCTCGGTCAGCTCCTCGCGGATCTTGTCCAGCACCGGCGCCGGATTATCCCAGTCAAAGCCGACACTGGCGGCCCGCCGCTGCAATTTTACCGCCCGGCTCAGGCCCGGCAGGTTCATCGGCACATCGGCCAGAATGGACGAGGGCTGCTGGCGGCCCTGCTCCCGTTTTTCCTGTTCCTTGATCGCCTGCCACTGGCCCGGTACTTCGCTGCTGCCCACCTGTTGTGCGACCGGCGCATCGTACAAATGGCCGTGCGGAAACACATGGGGATGACGGCGCACCAGTTTGCGAACGATACCGTCCACTACCCCTGCAAAGTCAAAGCGCTGCTGTTCCTTGCCAAAGCGGGCGTAATACACCACCTGAAACAGCAGGTCACCGAGCTCGCCGGGCAGCTCGTCCCAGGCCTCACGTTCAATGGCATCGGCCACCTCGTAGGCTTCTTCCAGTGTATGCGGCACTATGCTGTGGTAATCCTGCTCCAGGTCCCAGGGGCAGCCGCCGTCAGGGTCTCGCAACCGGTCCATCAGGTACAGCAGGTCGTCCAGCGTGTAAAGGTGTTCAGTCATCCGCCGGTTCGTCCTCTGTGCCCGCATCCTGCTCTTCAAACTGGGTTGCATGCAGCCGGGCGTAGTAGCCGTTTTCGGCCAATAGCTGGGCATGAGTGCCACGCTCGACAATGCGCCCCTGATCCATCACCAGAATCAGGTCGGCCCGTTCAATGGTGCTCAGGCGGTGGGCAATCACCAGGGTGGTGCGACCCTGCACGGCGTTTTCCAGAGCCGCCTGGATATGACGTTCCGACTCGGTATCCAGCGCCGAGGTGGCCTCGTCCAGAATCAGCAACGGCGCATCCTTGAGCAGCGCCCGGGCAATCGCCAGCCGCTGGCGCTGGCCACCGGACAGCAACACGCCGTTTTCACCCACCAGCGTCTGGTAGCCGTCCGGCATGCGCTGGATAAACTCGTCAGCAAAGGCGGCCTCGGCAGCCGCCCGTACCTGGGCTTCAGTTTTACTGGCCAGATCGCCATAGGCAATGTTGTTGAACACGGTATCGTTGAACAGCGACACCTGCTGGTTGACCAGTCCGATTTGCTGACGCAGATGGCGCAGCGGCAGCTGGCGGACGTCCACCCCGTCCAGCAGAATCTCGCCACTGCTGTGGTCATAAAAGCGGGGAATCAGGTTGGCCAGGGTGGACTTGCCACTGCCGGAGCGGCCGACCAGCGCCACCATCTGGCCGGGCTCGGCCACAAAGCTGATGGCATCCAGCACCTGTTTGTCGGTTTGCGGGTAAACAAAACTCAGGTTGCGTACTTCCAGCCGGCCCTGTACCTGTTGCAACTGCCGGGTGCCGGTGTCCACTTCCTGTGGCTCGTCCAGCTGTTCAAAAATGCTTTCCGCACCGGCCACACCCCGCTGAATGGTGGAACTGACTTCCGACAACTGGCGGATGGGTTTGGGCAACAGGCCGGCCAGCGTGATATAGGCCACAAGGTCTCCCGGCGAGGCGTCGCCGCGCAGCCACAGCACCAGAAACAGCAGCACCGACATGGCCGAGTAAATCACCAGCTGCAGCGATGGCGTGTACACCGAGGTGGTCTTGACCATTTTCAGCTGGCGCTTGGTGTTCTGCTCGCTGGCTTCCAGAAAACGTGCCTGCTCGTAGCGTTCGCCACCAAAGCTGCGCACCACCCGCTGGCCATGAATGGCTTCGGACGCCACATGGGTCACATCGCCCATGGCCACCTGGATTTTTTTGCTCTGTTTTCGAAATTTTTTGCTGGCACTGCTTACCATCAGCGCAATCACCGGCAAAATGGCCACCATCACCAGCGTCAGTTTCCAGTTCATCCACAGCAACATGCCAAACAGAAACACCACCGTCATGCCTTCGCGCACCACCACCTTGATGGCTTCGGTGGCAGCGCCGGTGACCATGGTCACGTTGTAGGTGATGCGGGAAATCAGATGGCCGGAATTATGGTGGTCGTAGTAGCTGCCGGGCAGGGTCAGCAGGTTGTTGAACAGCTGTACCCGCAGGTCGTGCACCAAACCCAGCGAGGTTTTGGCCAAAAAGAAGTTGCCCAGAAAGGAACCCACGCCCTGCCAGAAGGCAATCAGCACAATCAGCAGCGGTACCGCCTGCACCAGCCGCAAATCGGCCAGCCAGGCAATATCGGGGAACAGTGAAGCTTCCGGGTTGGCCAGGCCGTCCACAAAGTACTTGAGCACATAGCCCAGCATCGGCTGGGTGGCGGCAAAAATCAGGTAACCGAGAATACTCAGGCTGAAATAGCCAAGGTAGGGTCTGACGTACCGCAACAGGCGAAAGTAGATCTTTACGCCAGACTGGCGCTGCGGCGTGGGTTGCTGGTCAGTCATTCAGACTCGCTTCAATAAATGAGGTGAACCGGCCGGGGACGGCCGGATTAGAGCGGGTCATTATCCCCAAACAGCACCGCTTTGACAAAAGGAATGGTCAGCTTGCGTTGCGCCTGCAGCGAAGCCTGGTCCAGCCGCTCCAGAGCGGCAAACAGTGTTTCCATGCTGCGGGTCAGTCGACCCAGCAAAAAACGGCCCGTGTCATCCGATAAAAACAGGCCCCGCCGTGACGCCCGCAACTGCAAGGCCCGCAGCTTGTCGTCGTCATCCAGCTCGTGCAAATGAAACACCAGCGCCAGGTTGAACCGGGAGTAGAGGTCGGGCAAGGCAACGGCCAGCTCGCGCGGTGCGCAGTCGGCACTGATCAACAGCCGGTTGCCGGCATCGCGCAGCCGGTTGAAGGCGTGAAACAGGGCCTGCTCCCAGTCCGTATGGCCAATGACAGCCTGAATATCATCCAGCGCCAGCAAATCGCACTGCTCGACGTCCTCCAGCACCTCGGGACCGTAGTCCAGGCATTCCTGCAACGGTAGATAAAGAGCCCGCATGCCCTGCTCTTCCGCCCTCAGGCAGGCCGCCTGCAACAGATGGCTGCGACCGGAGCCGATACGTCCCCACAGCCAGATAAAACTGTCCACCCAGCTGTCTTGGGATTGGCAGGCCCGTTCGATATAGCCCTGGGCCGGCGCATTGGCACCGGCATAGAAGTTGGCAAAGGTGGCATCATCCCGCAAGCGGATGCCCAGCGGCAGCTGCACCGGGCCGGTACTGGAGTCCTGCACTATGATCGCCTGTAAAGTTCCGAAGCACGATAGCGGCGGTACAGATCACGCAGCCCCACCATCAACACTGCCGCCACCGGCAGCGCCAGCAGCACGCCGGTAAAGCCAAACAGATGACCGCCGGCCAGCACCGCAAACATCACCGCCACCGGATGCAGGCCAATACGGTCGCCGACAAACATCGGCGTCAGGGCAACCGACTCCAGCACCTGACCCACCAGAAATACGGCCACGATACCGCCCAACAACAGGGCATCCGGACCAAACTGGAAAAAACCGGCAACCAGGGCCGCACCAATACCGACAATAAAGCCCATGTAGGGCACTATGCTGGCCAACCCGGCCAGAATACCCACCAGCAAACCCAGCCGTAACCCCAGCAGCATCAGCCCCAGCGCATACACACCGGCCAGCGACAGCATCACCATCAGCTGGCCACGCATAAAGGCGCCCAGCACTTCGTGACATTCGCTGATCAGCCCGACAATGCGCTGCTCGTGCCGGCGAGGTAGCAACCCCTGCAAGCGCCTGGTAATCAGCTGCCAGTCACGCAACAGGTAAAAGGTCACCACCGGCACCAGAAACAGGTTGGCCAGCCAGCCGGCCAGCGCCATGCCCGAGCTGCCCAGCAAGCCCAGCAACAGCCCGGCAATATCCGGCGCCTTGTCCAGCTGTCCGCTCAGGGTTTGCCGCAAACGGTCCAGCTCCAGTGCATCCGGGTCCAGTCCCAGCGTCTGTTGCAGCCAGGGCATGGCGCTGCTTTGCAGCCAGTCCACCAACCGTGGAATCAGCGCATACAGATCGGCCAGCTGGCGTCCGGTCATTGGAATCAGGATCAGCAGCAGTACCAGCACCAGCGCTGCCAGCAACAGAAACACAATGCTCACGGCCCAGCTGCGGGAGAGAAACGGCCAGCGTTGCAACCACTCCACCAGCGGATTGCCCATGTAGGCCAGCAGCGCCGCCAGCAAAAAGGGGGTCAGTACCGGCAACAGCGCATAACCGGCCAGCACGGCTGCTGCCAGCCCCAGCCAGAGCCAGTACGGGCGGGTCGGCTTAAAGGATGAAGCACTCATCGTCTGACAAATACCAGCGTGTGATCCTCGTCACCGTCCAGGCCGGCAACGCCCTGCTCGGTAAACTGTTGCAGCTCCATCTGGTTGCGCAGCTGCTCAGGCTGGGCAGTGACGCTCCAGACTGCTTCATTTGCATTCAGGCGCAGCAAGCGGCCACCAAAGGCTTTGAGCACCCGCTCGGCTGCCAGCAGACTATCGGAGTCAGGACGCACCACCTGCACCTGCAGATCACTGCCCTGCCCCGGTACCACCGCGTAGCGGCTGGCCATTTCCCGGCTCAGCCGGCCAAACAGCCGATCCGCCAGAGCCTCGGCAGTTTCACCCTCAACCGTACCCTGCAGCGGCTGGTCCAGGCCATGCAAACTCCAGTTCGCACGAACCGCTCCGGTCGTCAGCGGCACCACCGCAACCTGCAACAGGGTTTCGGTGCCATAACGACGACTGAGTTCGATGGCCTGTGCATCATCCAGCGCCTGGCCGATGCTGGCCTGCTCGCTCAAGTCAGCCAGCGGAAAACGAACCGGCATGCCCCGGTGGCGGGCCACTTCGGCCAGCCGCTGTGCCCGCTCCTGGCCATCGCCCAGCAAATGCAAGCCTTGCAGACCGTCCTGCTGCCACCACACCAGCAGCTGCGGCCGCTCGCTGCCCCACACCGGAACACCCGCTTCGCTCAGCACCGCCATCAGTCTGGCCGACGCAAACTCGATATGCAGTTGCCCGTCGTCATAACGGTAGCCGTCGGCCAGCGCCAACGGATCAGCCGCATAGTCTGCCAGCGCTGCATGGCGTGCCAGGGCGGCATCACCGGTCACCCGCTGGATCAGACTGACAAAGGCCTGCTGCAAGGCCTGCTGTTTCGCCTCTTCACTGTCATCCTGCACCGGCTGACTGACCTGATACAGCTCGCCCACGGATACCGCTTGAGCGGTCTGGACCAGACAAAACAGCAATCCCCCGAAAACCACTGCCAAAATGCGCATCATGCTTCCTCTATTAACCGGACAGGCATGCATCCCGATGTTCATGCAACGCCCCAAAAAAACAGCCGCTAGTGTATAAGATTCGTCAGCGAAATGCCGCATGGAGTTGCAGACACAAAAAGGCCCGGGCGGTTACAAACCGGCCGGGCCCTGTTTCTGAAGTGGTCTAATCGACCGTCAATTGATGACGCAGCTTTTCCAGAGTTGCCACACCAATGCCTTTCACTTCAAGCAATTCATCCACCGACACAAAAGCGCCCTGTTCGTTCCGGTAGTCGACAATGGCCTGCGCCTTGGCCGGCCCTATGCCTTTAAGCTCCCGGCTCAGGGTTTCCGCATCCGCTTCGTTGATATTAACCCGCACCACCTGTGCCGTCACGGCCACAGTAGCCGGTGTTGTTTCTGCCTGCACCATTGGCATGCCGCCCAGGCAAGCCAGTGCTGAAAATACAACTGGAATCAGTTTCTTGCGCATTGCTTTACTCTCCATGTAAGGGGACGAGCGGCCAGCATCCTGCCTGCCTGTGCTCATCCCTGATCAAGTCATCCCCGGCTTGCACCATCCGCTGCCGCAACCCGCAAGATTCAATTTCCACTCTAGCCAGATTTTTTCCGGGTGTCGGCTTTTTCTCAAAACTGTGATCCCCGTCCCACTTTGTTCTGGCAACTGCTCATTGGCCAGTTCCCGGTCACGCCTGTATCATGGTTTCAATGATGATAAATTATTTTGGAGTCCCCATGTCCCAGCCCGATCCCGTGGTCAGCGCCCACTTTGCCCGTGCTGCCGAGCGCTTTGACCACTCGCCCATTTCCCGGCAGCTGGCCGTCATGGCCAATCAGCTGGTCAGCCATCTGCAACCGCAAAGCCACAGCCACTGGCTGGACTTCGGCGCCGGTACCGGAGTACTGAGCGTGCCACTGGCGCAGCAAGTCGACCGGGTAACGGCGCTGGATACCTCCGACGCCATGCTCGAAAAAATCACCAGCAAACAGCTGCCCAATATCAGCACCCTCAACCAGGATATTTTCTGCGGCCTGCCGCAACAGTTTGACGGCATCGTCAGCAGCATGGCCCTGCACCACGTGGCCGACATTCCGCAGCTGTTTGCCTGCATGCACCAGTGCCTGCTGCCCGGCGGCCAAATTGCCCTGATTGACCTGTTTGCCGAAGACGGCAGCTTTCATGGCGACAACACCAGCAAAGGTGTCAAGCACCTTGGCTTTGTCCCCGGGCATTTGCTCAAACATGCGGAAGAAGCCGGCTTCAGCGAACTCCGGCTGGAACAATTTTTCCAGATCGAACACAAAAACGGCCGCAGCTATCCGCTGTTTTTATTGAGCGGACGGGCTTGAGCTCGTTCAGCCCTGCAGCCGTCCGTCCAGCAATTCGATGGTGCGGGGGCAGCGGGCGCTGAGGCGGGGGTCATGGGTGACAATCAGGGTGGCGCAACCAATGTCCCGATTGAACTGTTCAAACAGGGTGAA
>CAZMLX010000051.1:0-12940 GCA_964567275.1 uncultured Thiopseudomonas sp.
CCTGCAGCAACTGATCAGCGAACAGGAGCAGCTACGCCTGTCACAGCAGGCAGGCACGCCTTTTCAGCCATAGCCCCCTGCCCCCAAGCCTGCTAAAATCGCGCCTTTCTGTTTTCCTACGGCAAGGTTTCCCCCATGAGCACGCAAAAACCCTCCCTGAGCTACAAAGACGCTGGTGTAGACATCGACGCCGGCGAAGCCCTGGTGCAGCGCATCAAACATGTCGCCAAACGCACCGCACGCCCCGAAGTGATGGGCGGTCTGGGCGGCTTTGGCGCGCTCTGCGAAATTCCTGCCGGCTACACACAACCGGTACTGGTGTCCGGCACCGACGGCGTAGGCACCAAGCTGCGGCTGGCCATCGACCTCAACCGCCACGAAAAAATCGGCATCGACCTGGTGGCCATGTGCGTCAACGATCTGGTGGTCTGTGGTGCCGAGCCATTGTTTTTCCTCGACTACTACGCCACCGGCAAACTGAATGTGGACGTAGCCGCCGACGTGGTTAGCGGCATTGGCGCAGGCTGTGAACTGGCCGGTTGTGCACTGGTCGGTGGTGAAACCGCCGAAATGCCCGGCATGTACGAAGGCGAAGACTACGATCTGGCCGGTTTCTGCGTCGGCGTGGTGGAAAAAGCCGACATCATCGACGGCAGCAAGGTGGCCGCCGGTGACGTGCTGATTGCCTTGCCTTCCTCCGGCCCGCACTCCAACGGTTACTCACTCATCCGCAAAATCATCGAAGTTGCCGGAGCCGACATCAACACTACCCGGGTGGACGGCAAACCACTGGTTGAGCTGCTGCTGGAACCGACCCGCATTTACGTCAAACCCGTGCTCAAGCTGATCAAGGAAACCGGCGCAGTCAAAGCCATTTCCCACATCACCGGCGGCGGCCTGCTGGAAAACATCCCCCGTGTACTGCCCGACAACAGCCAGGCGGTGGTGGATGTGGCCAGCTGGACCCGCCCGGCGGTTTTCGACTGGCTGCAGGAACACGGCAATGTGGACGAAACCGAAATGCACCGTGTACTCAACTGCGGCGTAGGCATGATCATTTGCGTGGCTGCCAGCGAGCAACAGCGGGTGCTCGAACACCTGCAAGCCAGCGGCGAACAGCCCTGGGTGATCGGCCATATCGAAGCCGGCAACGGCAAAACCGTGGTACTCAACAACCTCAAGCAGCACTGAGCATGAGCGCAAAATCCATTGTCGTGCTGATTTCCGGCTCCGGCAGCAACTTGCAGGCGCTGCTGGACCACTTTGCCGGTCAGCCACAACGGGCGCGCATCAGCGCAGTTCTCAGCAACAAGGCCGATGCCTTTGGCCTTGAGCGGGCTGCCAGGGCGGGGGTGCCCACCCATGTGCTGTCGCACCGCGACTATGCCGACCGCCTCAGCTTTGACCATGCGATGATGGAGCAGATTGACCCGTACCAGCCGGATCTGGTTGTACTGGCCGGCTTCATGCGCATCCTGACGCCCGAATTCACCCGCCATTACGCAGGCCGGCTGTTCAACATTCACCCCTCGCTGCTGCCCAAATACAAAGGACTGGATACCCACCAGCGTGCACTGGACGCCGGCGATGCCGAACACGGTTGCAGCGTGCACTTTGTCACCGAAGAGCTGGACGGTGGCCCGGTCATCATTCAGGCCCGCACCGCCATCACCGCAAACGACACTGCCGACAGCCTGGCGCAAAAGGTACATGCCCTGGAACACCAGATTTACCCGCTGGCGGCACAGTGGTTTGTCGAAGGCCGTTTGAAACTTGCCGCCGACGGCGCTGTCTTTGATGGTAGCCTGCTGCCGGCCTCCGGCCAGCAGCTGTCACCCCACCCCTGACCAGCGGAGCACCTGTCCATGCGGCGCCTTGTTTTTTCCCTTGTTCTGGCCGGCTTCAGCAGCCTGTTGGCAGCCCAGCCGCTGCAACCTTTCAGCGCCACCTATACCGCCGACTGGAAACAACTGCCCTTTAGCGGCACCGCCGAGCGCAGCCTGAAACCCTTCAAGGCCGACGAAGGCCGCTGGGAGCTGTCGTTCAAGGCCTCCATGCTGGTGGCTGCAGTCAGCGAACAAAGCGAACTGCGTCTGCACAACGGCAGCATCCGGCCGCTGAGCTACCGCTACGAACGCACCGGGCTGGGCAAGCCGAAAAAAAGCCGCCAAACCTACGACTGGCAAACCGGCACCGTTAGCGGCAAGGAAAAGAAAGACAGCTACAGCCTGCCGCTGCAAGACGGCATTCTCGACAAATCCAGTTACCAGCTGGCCCTGCAACGAGACCTGGCCGCCGGTAAAAACCTGCTCAGCTACAAGGTGCTGGACGGTGACGATCTCGACATCTTCGACTTCCGCATCCTCGGTGACGAACGCATCGACACCCCCGCCGGCCCGTTGAACACCATCAAGGTCGAACGGGTACGCGACCCTGGCCAAAGCCAGCGCCGCACCACCCTGTGGTTCGCCAAAGACTGGGACTACCTGCTGGTACAACTCAACCAGGTCGAAAAAGACGGCAAGGAATACACCATCATGCTGGAACAGGGCCAGGTAGGCGGCAAACAGGTCAAAGGGCGTTAACCCCCCGCTCCGTCATGCTGCGTGCGCGCAGTCGCAGCATCCAGCTCATCTGGCAACGCAGCCTGCAGCCAGACACTGCGACAGCAGCCCGGCGCAGCCGGGCTGCCCTCCCCCAGGCGGCAAGGCATTGCACCAGGCAGGGCGAGGCCAGAACACCCCCCCGCCACAATCAGCCCACAAACTTCCAGCGTCTTCTAAAACCCTATACAAAACCATATACTCTAAACACCGCAGCCAAGCGCTGCACTCAACAGCAGGAGTAAGCAGATGGCTCTCAAAACCCTTCGCGCAACCGGCCACATGGGCGCCGGCATGACCATCGAGTTCATGTGTGGCGAACACAAGGTCTACATGGACCAGCCCAAAAACGCCGGTGGCGCCGACCTTGGCCCGGCACCACCCGAGCTGATTCTGGTTGCCTACGCCGGCTGCGTCGGCAGCATCGGCCGCATCGTCGCCCACCAGGAAAAAATCAACCTGCGCGGCATGCGTTTCGAAGTGGAAGCCGACTACAACCCCGACCGCCTGCTCGGCCGTGAAACCACCGACCGCACCGGCTTCCAGCAGGTACGGCTCAAGGTCGAAATCGACGCCGACCTGGATGACGCTGCCAAGCAGGACTTTCTGGAGCGCATCGAAGCCCGCTGCCCGGTGCTCGACAACCTGGTCAACGAAACCCCGGTAGTCACCGAACTGATCAAATAGTCCGCTCCCTCAAATCCCCTGTCAGCTCCGCTGCAGGGGATTTTTCATCGCAGGGTCCCTATTTCCGGCAAACCCGCTATCATCGGACTCACCATCACGCTCGCCCCTACAGGATGTTATGGCCCGAACCCGTCTGTTTGCCCTGCTCTGGGGATTTTGCGAAGCAACTTTTTTCTTCCTGATCCCTGACTTGCTGTTTTCCTGGCTGGCCATCAACCATTACCGGCAAGCGGCGGCGGCCCTGCTGTATGCACTGACCGGTGCCCTGGCCGGCGGCACCCTGCTTTATCTGCTCAGCCTGCAACTGGATGCCGGGGTGCTGAAAAATTTCCTGCTGGCCGTACCCTTTATCCATGAAGGCATGATCAACAGCATTGATCAGGGCATGCAACAGGCTCCCTTCAGCACACTGCTGACCAGCGGCTGGACCGGCATCCCTTACAAGGTGTATGCCATCTGCGCCGGCCTGCACCAGACCCACTTTTTACTGTTCATTGGCACCAGCCTGCTCATGCGCTTCATGCGTTTTGGCGCCACCTTGTTGCTCACCCGGCTGATCTTTGCCCTGCTACGCCGCTGGCTGCCGCTCAAAACACTGTACCGTCTGTGGGCCATCGCCGCCGCCCTGCTTTACACCGGCTATTTCATCCTGGTTTCCTGATGCCGGGCCGCCAATTCGGGGTCAGAGTAACAATTCCTAAATTGTGACTCTGACCCCGAATTAGCGAATGAACGGCCATAAAAAATCCCCCGGCGGCACAAGCCAGCGGGGGATTTTTACTACAGCTGTTAGCGGTCAGGGCTTAACCGGCCATTTCCACCAGCAGCTTGTTCAGGCGCTGCACATAGGCGGCGGGGTCCTTGATGCTGTCACCGGCGGCCAGTGCAGCCTGGTCAAACAGGATCAGCGCCAGATCGGCAAAGCGGTCTTCGTCGGCTTCGTTGTCCAGCTTTTCCAGCAGCGGGTGCGTCGGGTTGAACTCGAATACCGGCTTGGACTCGGGCACTTTCTGGCCGCTGGCTTCCAGAATCTGGCGCATTTGCAGGCCCAGATCCTGTTCGCCAATGGCGAGAATGGCCGGTGAGTCGGTCAGGCGGTGGGAAACACGCACGTCGGATACCCGCTCCAGCAGTACGGCGTTCAGGCGCTCAACCAGAGCCTGCTTGTCCTTGGCGATTTCTTCCTGGGCTTTTTTGTCTTCCTCAGAGTCCAGTCCGCCCAGATCCAGATCGCCACGGGCCACGTCCACAAAGGTTTTGCCGTCGAACTCGGTCAGGTAGCTCATCATCCATTCGTCGATGCGGTCGGACAGCAGCAGTACCTCGATGCCTTTCTTGCGGAATACTTCCAGGTGCGGGCTGTTTTTGATGTGGTCGTAGCTGTCGCCGGTCAGGTAGTAGATCTTGTCCTGGCCTTCCTGCAGGCGGCCCACATAGTCGGCCAGCCCCACATTCTGGGTACCGTCGGTGCCATGGGTGGAAGCAAAGCGCAGCAGTGCGGCGATTTTTTCCTTGTTGGCAAAGTCTTCCGCCGGACCTTCTTTCAGCACCTGCCCGAAAGCGTCCCACACCTTGGCGTAGTTTTCGGCATCGTTTTTGGCCATTTTCTCCAGCATGTCCAGCGCACGCTTGGTCAGTGCGGTTTTCATGCTGTCGATGACCGGATCTTTTTGCAGGATTTCACGGGATACGTTCAGTGACAGGTCGTTGGAGTCGACCACGCCCTTGATGAAGCGCAGGTACAGCGGCAGGAACTCGTCGGCCTGGTCCATGATGAACACGCGTTGCACATACAGCTTCAGACCGCGCGGCGCTTCACGATGGTAGAGGTCGAACGGCGCACGGCCCGGCACATACAGCAGCGAGGTGTATTCCAGTTTGCCTTCGACCTTGTTGTGGCTCCAGGCCAGCGGATCGTCGAAGTCGTGAGCAACGTGCTTGTAGAACTCCTTGTATTCCTCGTCCTTGACCTCGGTACGCGGACGGGTCCACAGGGCGCTGGCACGGTTGACCACTTCCCATTCCTGCTCGGCAGGTTTGTCGTCTTCGCCGTAGTGCTCCTTGGGCAGCTCGATCGGCAGCGCCACATGGTCGGAATACTTGGTGATGACGTTGCGCAGGCGCCAGCCGTCGGCAAATTCCTTCTCGTCATCCTTCAGGTGCAGCACGATACGGCTGCCGCGCTCTGGCTTGTTGATGGTTTCGATATCGAATTCGCCTTCGCCCTCGGACGACCAGAGCACGCCCTCTTCGGCGCTCAGGCCGGCACGGCGGGTAAAGACTTCAACTTTTTTCGCCACAATAAAGGCAGAGTAAAAACCGACACCAAACTGGCCAATCAGTTGTGAGTCTTTCTTCTGGTCGCCCGTCAGCTGCTGCATAAACTCGGCAGTACCGGACTTGGCGATGGTGCCCAGGTGCGACAACACTTCGTCACGGCTCATGCCGATGGCGTTGTCTTCAATGGTCAGGGTATTGGCGTCTTTGTCGAAGCTGATGCGGATTTTCAGCTCGGGGTCTTTTTCCAGCAGCTCGGGCTTGTTCAGCGCTTCAAAACGCAGCTTGTCGGCGGCATCCGAGGCGTTGGATACCAGCTCACGCAGGAAGATCTCCTTGTTGGAGTACAGGGAGTGGATCATCAGGTGTAGCAGCTGTTTGACTTCGGTCTGAAAGCCCAGGGTTTCTTTTTGGGTTGTTGCGGTCATTGGTTTCTCCACACGGCAGACAATGGAATAAAAAGAGGATGTCTGCACAAGTGGGGGCTGGATAACCCGGTTTCAAGTGGAGCAACCGCTGGCCGGCCGGATTGCAGCGGGCTTCACTGACGAGCAACAGAGCGTCAAAGCCGGGTTACCTGCCGGATATCGGACGGGGCCAGCTCAAATACCACAAAGCCTGGCGCCTGCACCGGCTGGCGTATCAGCAGGCCGCCCTCCTCGCCCCAGCCCTGAAAGCTGCCACGGATGCGTTTGCCGGTCAGCAGCTCCACTTCGAGTTCTTGCTGGAGATAACGCTCCGGATAGGTTTGCAGCTGGGACAGCTCAAGCTGTCTGTCAATGTCCACCGGCTCTGCCGGCTCAGGTGCTGCGGCGGGTTGCGCTGGCCGGGGCGCCTGTGGCCGGGGCCTGGGTTGATAACCCGTCAACTGAAAACGGCCTTCCAGCCGGGTATCCAGCTGGCCCGGTATGGTCAAAAAAAGTTCCCCGCCATAGCGGCCGGCATCCTCTTGCAATGACAGGCGCAACAGGTAGCCGCGGGATACCCTGAGCACCACCGGCTCGCCGCTGTCAGGGTCCGGGCCCAGCAGTTCCAGCACCGGAACCGAGCGGACATCATCCGGCAGCACATCACGGCTTAACGGCTCGCCCTGCCAGTAGTGCAATCCGGCCCCCAGATCCAGTCGCAGTTCGGCCGCTTCCAGAAAGTTTTCGCCCTCGCCCAGCACCAGCACGCCGTCTCGCAGTTCCGCCCGGACCGGCTGAAAGCGCTGCCCGCGCAAGCGCCCATTGACCCCCTGTGTGTTGGCGGCCGCATTTGGCAGCCAGTCCAGCCTGATCAGGGCCTGATACTGGTCCGGCTGTTGTTGCTGCAACTGCCATAACCCGGTCAGGGCAAAACCTGCACCCGCCATACACAGCAACACACCCGGCCATGAGCGACGCAGGTGCCTGAGGCCGTCCAGCAAGGCCAGCGGCAGCAGCAAGCTCAGCAGCAACCAAACCAGTCCGGTATGCCGGCTACCCCACCACAACAGCAGCCAGCCCAGCAGACAGAGCAGCACACCCCCCAGTATCAGTACCGCAGTCATCGCTTTACTCCTGTACCGGGCCGCACAGGCGGTCGTAAAGGGTCAGGCCGGCCAGCACCACCAGCACCGGCACCAGCCAGGCCAGTTGTACATCCAGCAACGGCGGCTTGAACGGCCAGCGCTCCAGTGCCAGCGGTGCGCCGGCGGCCACCAGCATGTCCAGCACGCCAAATACCAGCGCCACGGCCAGTGTTATCCGCCACACCAGCGCTTCCCGGTGCCAAAGACGGCGCAGGTAGCTCAGGGCGACCAAAACAATAGCCAGCGGATACAGGCCCGTCAGTACCGGACCGGACACATTGATCAACTGGGTGAGCCCCTGGTTTGACACCGCCCAGCTGAATAGCACCAGCAGAGCCAGGGTACGGTGATAACGCCAGCCCCAGGTCTGCTGAAAAAACTCGCCACAGGCCACCAGCAGACCGGTAGCGGTGGTCAGACAGGCCAGCCCGATCACCACCGCCAGCAGCAGGCTGCCGGCATTACCAAACGCAAAGTTGACGTACAGCGCCAGCACCTGTCCGCCATTGGTGGCGTCGCCCGCAATTTCATGGCTGCCGGCCCCCAGGTAAAACAGCGACAGGTAAACAAAAGTCAGCCCGGCAGCAGCAATCAGCCCGGCCTGGGTGGAGTGCCGGCTGATCGCCTTGAGCTCCATTACGCCCCGGCTACGGATGGAGGCGGCAATTACCACGCCAAACACCAGTGCACCCAGCGCATCCATGGTCAGGTAGCCGTCCAGAAAGCCCTGGATCACCGGCTGCGAGCGATAGGGGTCAACCCCTTCTGTCAGATTGCCGGCCGGCTTGAACACCGCCGCTGCGCCCAGCACCACCAGCGCCAGCAACAACACCGGTGTAATCAATTGGCCAATACGCTCCAGCATCCGGCCCGGGTTGTAAGCCAGGTAAAACACCAGCGCAAAATACAGGGCGCTATAAACCAGCAGGGCCCAGCTGTTGTCGCCCAGAAACGGCACCAGTCCCACTTCGTAAGACACTACCGCCGTACGGGGCGTGGCAAACATGGGGCCAATGGCCAGATAAACGATAACGGCAAAGATGAGTCCGGGCAGCCGGCCAACCGGCTCGGTCAAACTGCCCAGGCCGCCACCGACACGGGCCAGCGCCACCACCGTCAACAGTGGCAGCCCCACGCCGGTCAGTAAAAAACCGATAGCAACCGGCAACAGGCTGGTACCCGACTTGAGCCCGGCCAGCGCCGGAAAAATAATATTGCCCGCCCCCAGGAAAAGGGCAAAGGTCATAAAGCCCAACCCCAGAACTTCGGTAAAACGCAGCCTGTTTTTCATGCATCTGTTCCGCCAGCCATAAAGTGCCGCATTGTACCCTGCTGGCCGGCGGGCGGCATGCGCCAGTTACCATCACCCGGCCACGGGCTGTCAGTCAGGCAGACGCCAGCCGGTACACCCGGCCAGTGCCTGCCCGATTTCGGTCAGGGAACGCACCGTATGCACCCCGGCCGCTTCCAGTGCGGCAAACTTTTCGTCAGCGGTACCCTTGCCACCGGCAATGATGGCGCCGGCGTGGCCCATGCGTTTGCCGGGTGGTGCCGTAACACCGGCAATATAGGCCACCACCGGTTTGCTGACCTGCTGCCTGATGTACTCGGCGGCTTCTTCTTCGGCGCTGCCGCCAATTTCACCGATCATGACTATGGCTTCGGTTTGCGGGTCGGCCTCGAACAAACGGATGATGTCGATAAAGCTGCTGCCGGGGATGGGGTCACCGCCAATACCGACGCAGGTGGACTGGCCAAAGCCGGCGTCGGTGGTTTGCTTGACCGCCTCATAGGTCAGGGTGCCGGAACGGGACACAATACCGACCCGGCCCGGCTTGTGGATGGCGCCCGGCTGAATGCCGATTTTGCACTCGCCCGGTGTAATGATGCCCGGGCAATTGGGGCCGATCAGCCGTACACCCAGTGCATCACATTTGGCTTTGACCTGCAGCATGTCCTGTACCGGTATGCCTTCGGTGATGCAGACAATCAACGGGATGCCGGCAAAGGCCGCTTCCAGAATGGAGTCTTTGCAGAAGGGAGCCGGCACGTAGATGACCGTGGCATCGGCGCCGGTCTGCAACACCGCTTCCTCAACCGTATCAAACACCGGCAAGCCCAGATGCAGGCTGCCGCCCTTGCCGGGGGTCACGCCACCCACCATCTGTGTGCCGTAATCAATGGCCTGTTGCGAGTGAAAACTGCCCTGGGCACCGGTAAAGCCCTGACAAATCACTCTTGTGTTCTTGTTGACCAGAATGCTCATGCCCTGCCCTCCGCTGCGGCCACTGCCCGTCTTGCCGCATCATCCAGACTGCTGGCCGCTATGGTATTAAGACCGCTGGCCGCCAGTAGCCTGGCCCCTTCATCGGCATGGTTGCCTTCCAGGCGTACCACCACCGGTACCTGCACATCCACCTCGCGGATGGCGGCAATCAGGCCCTCGGCAATCATGTCGCAGCGCACAATACCGCCAAAAATATTAATCAGCACTGCCCGTACCCGTTCATCGGCCAGAATGATCTTGAACGCCTCCGACACCCGGCCAGTGGTGGTACCACCACCGACATCCAGAAAGTTGGCAGGCCGCCCGCCATACAGGCTGACCATGTCCATGGTACCCATGGCCAGCCCGGCGCCATTGACCATGCAGCCAATATTGCCGTCCAGCGCCACATAGTTGAGTTCGAATTTGGCCGCCTGTGCTTCGCGCGGATCTTCCTGGCTCACGTCACGCAATGTCCGCAGCGCTGGCTGGCGAAAGAGGGCATTGCCATCCACCGCCACCTTGGCGTCCAGACAGTGCAGCTGGCCGTCACTGCGCACCACCAGCGGGTTCACCTCCAAAAGGCTCAGGTCACACTCGGTAAACAGCCGGCACATGCGGATAAAAATATCACTCAGCTGACGGGCCTGGGCATGATCAAGACCCAGCCGGTACGCCAGGCTGCGGCCCTGAAACGCCTGCGGACCCATCTGCAAATCAACCGGCACCCGCAGAATCTGCTCTGGCGCAATGCGGGCTACTTCTTCAATGTCCATGCCGCCGGCAGCGGAGGCCAGAAACACCAGCTGCTGGCTGCTGCGGTCCAGCAATACGCTCAGGTACAGTTCTCGTTCGAAAGCAATACAGGGTTCAACCAGCAAGCGGTTGACCGGCTGGCCCTTGCTGTCGGTCTGAGCCGAGACCAGCCGTTCGCCCAGCCAGCGGCGGGCAAACTCGGCCGCTTCGTCAAGGCTGTCAACCACGCACACACCGCCGGCCTTGCCCCGTCCGCCGGCATGAACCTGCGCCTTGACCACCCAGCTGTCGCCACCCAGGGTGGTGCAGGCATGGGTGATTTCATCCACGGTGGTGCCGGTCAGTCCCAGCGTGACCGGCAGACCATACTCGGCAAACAGCTGCTTGGCCTGGTACTCGTGAAGATTCATGAAAAGGCTCCTGTTGTTCTTGTATGCCTGAGTTGTACTGGATACTCGTTGCTTAGGCAAATGCTTTTGCCGCTGCCCTGCTGTAGGTCCGAATTTATTCGGACAGCTTTGTGCACACAGCCCTGCGTGCGAATAAATTCGCACCTATAGTTAGCGCAGGGTTGGCTTAAACACAACGACGGCAGCAATGGCTGGCACTCCACCTATCCCGTCATCACCCGACCTGATTAAGTGACCTTTTTAGAAGCAGTGCTTGCCTGTAAAAGATTGCCCGATCAAGTCGGGCAATGACGGAAACACTGAATGCCGGATAAAGCATTGCACAATCTTGCCTGTCCAGCCGGCTTCCATGCCAGGCATTAGCGCCAGGACCAAAGGTACTGGCAGCGCAGCCTGGGCTGGGAAACCGGCTGGACACACCAAGCGCAAAACCAACGTCAACGTCAACATCCAGCACTCCAACAAACAGCCATAAAAAAACCGCCCCATATACATGGAGCGGTTTTCAGGCCGGCAATTAACGCTTAGCGCTTTTTGCGGTTGGCCACGTGAATGGCAGCGCCATTAACGGCCAGTGCGGCTTCCTTGACGGTTTCCGACAGGGTCGGGTGCGAGAACACCATCATGCCGATGTCTTCGGCGCTGGAGCCGAATTCCATGGCAATGGCGCCCTGCTGTACCAGTTCGGCAGCGCTGGGACCAATGGCGTGCACGCCCAGAACACGATCAGTACCGGCGTCGGCAATGATCTTGACGAAGCCGGTGGTGTCGTTGGCCGCCATGGCTCGGCCGCTGGCGGCGAAGGGGAATACGCCGACGTTGACGGCTACGCCTTCAGCCTTGAGCTGCTGCTCGGTCTTGCCGACACCGGCAATTTCGGGGTGGGTGTAGATCACGCCCGGAATCAGGTCATAGTTGACCTGCGGTTTCTGGCCGGCAATGCGCTCGGCAACCATGACGCCCTCTTCGGACGCCTTGTGGGCCAGCATCGGGCCACGCACCACGTCACCAATGGCATAAACGCCAGGTACACTGGTGGCACAGTTGTCATCAACAAAGATGAAACCACGCTCGTCCAGGTTGACGCCGCTGTCGGTGGCCAGCAGATTTTTGGTTTCAGGACGACGGCCAACCGCTACGATCAGCTTGTCAAAGGTCATCTGCTGTTCGCCATTGGCGTCAGCAAAGGTCACGGTAACCTGCTCGCCCTTGACTTCAGTGCCGGTCAGACGGGCACCCAGACGGATGTCCAGACCCTGCTTGGTCAGTACCTTGAAGGCTTCCTTGGAAACCTGCTCGTCAACCGTAGTCAGGAACTTGTCCTGCGCTTCGATCACGGTCACTTCGGAGCCCAGACGTGACCATACGGAGCCCAGCTCCAGACCGATCACGCCAGCGCCGATCACGCCGAGCTTGCCGGGAGCGGCCTGGAATTCCAGTGCACCGGTGGAGTCGACAATCACTTTCTGGTCAACCGGGGCAGGCGGAATGTCGATCGGCTGGGAGCCGGCGGCGATGATGATGTTGGCCGCTTCGTACACCGTGCTGCTGCCGTCGGTGCCGGTGACTTCAACCTGACGGTTGGCCAGCACCTTGCCGTGGCCTTCCAGCGTGGTAACACCGTTGGCCTTGAACAGGCCGGCAATGCCGCCGGTCAGGTTTTTGATGATGGTGTTTTTGCGGCCAATCATGGCCGGAACGTCCATCTTCACTTCACCGGTGCTGATGCCGTGCACGGCAAAGCCGTCTTTGGCTTCGTGGAATTTCCAGGTGCTGTCCAGCAGCGCCTTGGACGGAATGCAACCGACGTTCAGGCAAGTGCCGCCCAGCGCCAGATTGCCATCCTGGCCTTTGAATTTTTCCACACAGGCGGTTTTCAGGCCCAATTGTGCGGCACGGATGGCAGCCACATAGCCGCCAGGGCCGGCACCGATTACAATTACGTCAAACTTGTCGCTCATGAGTGTTCCTCGTTGGGGTCCACAGGACGCACGGCCGCCTGTAGCGGCGGCCGGTTATGGGGCAAATATCAGATGTCCAGCAGCAGGCGGGCCGGGTCTTCCAGCAGGTCTTTCATGGTGACCAGGAAGGTTACCGCTTCCTTGCCATCGATCAGACGGTGGTCGTACGACAGCGCCAGGTACATCATCGGCAGAATCACCACTTCACCGTTCACGGCCATTGGGCGATCCTGGATTTTGTGCATGCCCAGGATGGCGGTTTGTGGCGGGTTGACGATGGGTGAAGACAGCAGGGAACCAAATACGCCACCGTTGGAGATGGTGAAAGTACCGCCGGTCATTTCTTCGATGCTCAGCTTGCCGTCACGGGCTTTCAGACCGTATTCGCGGATCTTGGCTTCGATTTCGGCCAGGCCCATGTGCTCGGC
>CAZMLX010000052.1:0-1134 GCA_964567275.1 uncultured Thiopseudomonas sp.
CTTCGCGGTAGCTGGAGGTTTCACCCTGATAGTCATACAGGGCGCGGCTGTATTTTTTGTCGAAAATATTGCCCAGACGCAGGCCAAGCGCCAGTTCACTGGTGGCTTGCCAGCTGGCTCGTAAGTCCACTACACCATGACCGGCAATTTTTTTACGTTCGGTTTGCCAGGTTGCATTGTTGTACACGGCATCGGTGGCATGGCTGTGTAGCTGCCAGCTGGCACCAAGGTTCCAGTCTCCCAGTTGTTTGTCGATGTCGTAGGTCAATGTGCGCTTAGCTACGCGGGACAGGACCTGTCCCGTCTTGCGGTCGCGCGGGTCGAGAATGCTCAGATTGAGCGAGGTGGTGACGGTATCGAATTGGTGCAAAACGGAAGCTTCAAAGCCGTTAATGCGGGTTCGAGCAATGTTTTCTATACTGTCGCTTTGAGCCTGATAACGGATCTGATTACGAATCTTGGTCTGGAATACCGAGGCTTCCAGGGAAACAATGTCGGTCAGGCGGCTGCGCAGTTGCAACTCGTAGCTGACGGATTTTTCCGGCTTGAGGTTGGGGTTGCTGAAGCCCGGCCAGTACAGGTCGTTGAAGGTGGGTGTGCGAAAACCTTCCGAATAGGACAGGGTCAGGCTGTTGTCATCGCTGACTGGCACGGTGACTGCACCGTTCCAGGTGTTTTCACTGCCGTACTGCTGGTTCTTGTCGTGGCGCAGGCCCAGCTCGGTGCTAAACCACTGGCTGTTGAACCTGTGCTGGATAAAACCAGCCTGGTTCCAGCGGTTTTTTTCTTCGTAGGCTGTGGTGCTGCGCACTTTATCCTTGTAGTAATCGATACCAACCAGTAGCTCGTTCTGTTCGTTGACCGTAAAGGTATTCAGCCAGGCAGCGCTGTTACGGTAGGTGTTGAAGTCATCCTGTCCGGCAAACAGCTTGTCGTAGCTGCTCAGCTTGTTTTCGCTGTGGCCGAGTTCCAGGCGGCTATTCCAGAAGTCAGTGATTTTCAACTGGGCAAAAGCAGAGCCGGAGGCAGATTGGAAGTTGTCGTAGGGGCGTGCTGGATAGGAATTCCAAGTAATAGGATCAGAGCGGCCTGCTGGGTTGTCGTATTCAGTCTTGCCTTTTTGTTGCAACAAGC
>CAZMLX010000052.1:1190-7113 GCA_964567275.1 uncultured Thiopseudomonas sp.
GGCATGACTTAGGCTTAGACTCAGAGCTTTGTTGCGGTAGGCGTCGTGATCTTTGTCAGAATCCCAAGACTTGCGGGTACGGTCAAAACCCTGAGTTTCATCATTGCTGTAGCTTAGATTAAAACGGGTTTTGTCGTTACCACCAGACAGACCAACACTGCGCTCCTGCACACCCTTATTACCCATGGCATAACGCACACGTGGTGTTAGGCCCTGGCCGTCACCGCGGCGGGTAAAGATCTGGATGACGCCACCAATGGCATCGGCACCATAAATGGCGGAGCGGGAACCGCGCAGTACTTCCACACGCTCGATCTGGTCGATGTTCAGGTGCTCTAATGCACCGTTGGCACCGCCGGCGGTGGCGGAACCGACACGAACGCCGTCAATCAGCACCAGAGTTTGTGTAGTTGTAGTACCACGGATAAAGACGCTGGTCTGGCTGCCACGACCGCCAGACTGGCGGATTTGTACACCAGGCACACGAGTTAATAGATCAGCCACGTTAACCGGCTGCAGGCGGTCGATATCCTCACGGGTAAACACACTGACGGCGGCTGCGGTATCCGCTTTGCTTTGTGCGCCACGGTTGGCGGTGATAACGGTGTCGGACAGTTTGAGCGCAGCTTCGGTGTCCAGGTCGGTGGCTGCAGAGGCAAGCAAAGGCAACGCCGCAACAGCCAGCGCCAGTCGGGAAAGTTTCATGGAGTGGAATCCTCAAAAGTAAAAATGGCTTCTGAGGAGGGCAGGAAGCAAGCGCAAGGGTGCAGGGCAAGCGGCGCTTGACGGTGCCGCCCTCCGCAACACCTGTCGTACGCATCAGGCAGGTCTCCGGGCTGACGATAAACCTGTGCACCTTCCCGGGGTTAGCCAGTGGTGTGTTGCGCAGGCGTGCGACTGATTCATAAAAACAGGTCGCGTCGTGTACCGTTGCGGGGGCAGCGCGGGCGGAGTATTCCGCCTGACTTCCCTTTTAAGGCTGTAGCAGCCACCTTGATGCAGGGCGGTGGCTACCTTGGCCACCGCTCCGGCTGCGCACATTAAACGCCCAACGGATAGTGGTCAAGTCATGGGACAGCAATGCTGCGCTTTAAAAGCTGCAAACGGGCTGTATACTCCTTCGCACCCTGTTTTTGGCTTAGGCCTGCATAGCATCTATGGACATTTGGCACGACACTTCACCACACGCCAATCACTCTTCGGGTTTGGCCTGGGGGGCTGGTGTCTGCAGACTGTGCCTTTTTTTGTGGCTCGCCTGGTTCTGGACTCCTTTATGGGCCGCTGCCGCAACACCCAAGCGCATGCTCTCCCTCGATCTGTGCATGGACTGGACATTGGCCTATCACGCCGATCCGCAGCGGGTGGTGGCCTTGTCGCCAACGCTCAAGCGTTATCCGGTGGACTGGATTGGCGAGCAGTGGCCCAGCCACGATGGTTCGCTGGAACAGATCGTACAATTGCAGCCGGATTTGGTGCTGGTCGGGCAATACAGTGCGCTGATGCTGCGTGAGCGGCTGCGTAGTCTGGGCTACCAGGTAGCCGTGTTGCCATTGCCCGGTAGTTTGGAGCAGGTGGTGGATTACGAACGCCAGCTGCTGGAACTGATGGGCGAGGACCCGAATCGGGCGAAAAAGGCGCCGGCTTGGCAGGTGCCGGCAGCAGATGCCAAACGCTTGCTGTTGCTGGGCTCCAACGGGATAGGTACCGGCCGGGGCACCTTTGAGCACCAGATCATCGAGCAGGCCGGCTGGCGCAATTATCTTGAAGTATCCGGGCATGTGGCGCTGGATCTGGAACAGATTGCCAGCGATCCGCCGGATGCCATTTTATTTGCCGCACCGGACCATCAGGCGCTGGCCAACCGTTTTGCCGACCACCCGGTGCTGCGCCGCAGTGTGCCGCCGGAAGGCTGGTTGACTACCGATTACTGGCGCTGGCAATGTCCCGGCCCCTGGACCTGGGATCTGATAAGGCAACTGAATCAATGGCTCGACTGATAACTCCCGCTCTGCTGGTTGTGCTGGTGCTAACCACGCTGGGTTCGCTGGCGGTTGGTTCGACTAGCGTCGATGTGCTGGGTGGGCTAAGTGGCTTTGTAACCGGCCAGACCAGCCTGGATGCCATAGTGATTGGCGAGATCCGTTTGCCACGTACCCTGATTGCGCTGGCGGTCGGCGCGGCATTGGGTCTGAGCGGTGCCGCTATACAGGGACTGCTACGCAATCCTCTGGCCGAACCCGGGCTGACCGGTGCCAGCCAGGGTGCGGCGCTGGGGGCTGCCAGTGTATTTTATTTTGGCCTGTTTCCGGCGCTGGGTGCCGCTGCGCCGAGTGTGGCCGGTTTGATCGGTGCCGGGGTGGCGCTGGTGCTGATGCTGGCCTTGGCTGGCTCGGCCCGTGCGCACATGGTGATCATGGCCGGGCTGGCCATTTCCACCCTGTGCGGTGCGGCGCTGGCCACGGTGCTCAATTTTGCGCCCAATCCCTATGCTATGCAGGAACTGGTGTTCTGGTTGCTGGGCTCGGTGTCCGAGCGTGGCCTGGAGCATCTGTGGTTGCTGTTGCCGCCTCTGGCAGTGGGTGCAGTGCTAATTTTTAGCCAACGACGCCTGTTGAGCGGCTTGAGTCTGGGTGATCAGGTGGCGCGCAGCATGGGGCTGAATTATCGTTATGGCAGCCTGCTGGTGGTGCTGGGTGCAGCGCTGCTGGTGGGCAGTTCGGTGGCGGTGGCCGGCAGCATAGGTTTTGTCGGTTTGCTGGTGCCGCATCTGTTGCGCCCCTTGGTACACAACCGGCCCGAGCGGTTGTTGATTCCGGCAGCGTTGGCCGGGGCGATTCTGGTGTGCCTGGCGGATATCTGCGTGCGGTTGCTGCCGCCCGGGCGCGAACTGAAGCTGGGCGTGCTGACCTCTTTGCTGGGTGCTCCGCTGTTTATCTGGCTGGTCTGGAAGGAGCGCAAACGATGGAACTAATTTCCATGAGTCGTCTGACGGTGGATCAGCGTTTGCGGGATGTCAGCCTTAGCCTGAACAAGGGCGAAGTGTTGGGTGTTCTGGGTGCCAACGGAGCAGGCAAATCGACGTTGCTGCATTGTCTGGCCGGGATTCAGACGTATCAGGGTGAAATTCTGCTCAATGGCCAGCCATTGGCTAAAACCCCCGAACGGCAGCGGGCGCAGCAGATTGGTTTCTTGCCACAAAGCAGCCAGAGTGCCTGGGCGCTCTCGGTGCGGGATGTGATTAGCCTGGGGCGCTTGCCCTGGGGCGATGCAAATATGGAAGCCATTGAGCAGGCTGCAACAGCCACTGGAGTGAGCGATTGGCTGGAACGTCCGGTTGATCGTTTGTCGGGTGGCCAGCAAGCCAGAGTTTGGCTGGCGCGGGTGCTGGCTGGCCAGCCCAAAATTTTGCTGGCAGACGAGCCGGTGGCCAGTTTGGATCTGAACCAGCAACAGCAGGTACTGCGTATGCTGCGGGATTATGCACGTGGTGGCTGCGGCGTGATGCTGTCCATTCATGATTTGTCACTGGCGGCACGCTACTGTGACCGCTTGTGTTTGTTGCACGAGGGGCACTTGCTGGCACTGGGAACTGTCAGCGAAGTACTGACGGTTGAAAACCTGCAGCGGGCGTTCGGGGTGGATGCCCATATTGACCTGCTGGCAAAGCCGCCTATTGTGATTCCAAGGTGATTGTATGGCGTTCAAGTTTGGCAAGAATTTCGATGAAATGTGCTATCCGTTCATGTATGAGCAGTCGATGCTGTGTGACTTTGAAGTCATCACGGATGAACTGTGCGGCCACATAGGTGCGGTGATTTCCCACTTGCCGGGCGACATGCCGGATATTGCCGCAGATCTGGAGCGCATCCAGCCGCTGGCGTTTCATGTTAACGGGTCGATCCGTGGCAGGTTGGCGATTGAAGAGGCGAATATCCAGTGGCTGCAGGGCAGGCTTGATCACTACCGTGTGGAAGTGGCCGAGCGGCTGGAACAGTTTGTGTTACCCCGCGGTACTCCACCGATTCCCCAGCTGCATTTGGCCAGATCAGCCTGCAAGAAAGCCATTCGCATTATGGTTCGGCTGGAGGCAGAGGAAGACAGGCCGATCAGCATGCTGTTGCCTCGAATGTGCAACATGCTGTGCAATTTCTTTTTTGTGCTGACGCTGGTTATCAACAAACGTCGCGGGTTGGTAGAGCCTAAGTTTGTCAGTCGCAGCTACGGCTGAGTTAATCACTCCCTTGGGGCAGCGCAAGAACCGGGGAAACATCCCTATACGTTTGTGCATCCCTGCGCAAACGCCCGGCCTTGCGCTGCCCCAAGGGAGCGGCGTCGTGGATCAGGCGGGCGGGGATACAGCAAGCGGGCGGCAGTTACCGCAAGGGGTAACGCCAGTGGTTACGAAATGCTGACAAGTCATGGTTGAGTCCTCAAAACCGCAATGCTTTGAGGAGGGCGGGAGCAAGCGCAGTACGGCACAGCACAGACAGGCGTAATACGCTTGACGGTGCAGCCCTCCGCAACACCAGTCGTTTGCAGCAGGCAGGTCTCCGGGCTGGCGATAAACCAGTGTACCTTCCCGGGTAGATAACCCAGTGGTTGTTACACTGGCGTGCCAATTAAGGCGTCGCGTACCGTTGCGGGGGCAGCGCAGACAGGATGTTGTCCGACTTCCCTTTTAAGGCCATGGCGTATGGCTACCTTGATGCAATAGTGACTGGCACCATAAACAGCAAATGATTGCGAGTCAAGCAGGCAGCCCGCTGCCTGCTTTCTTGTGGCTAGCTTTCCTTGCTGCCGGGGCCGTTGCTGCCGTTGCGGGCCAGCGCACTGCGCATTTTGATGTTGAGGATCTCCACGCCAAAGGAAAACGCCATGGCGAAGTAGATGTAGCCCTTGGGTACATGCACGTCGAAGCCTTCGGCGATCAGCAGGGTGCCGACCATGATCAGGAATGACAGCGCCAGAATTTTCAGCGTCGGGTGCTCTTCAATAAAACGGCTGATGGCGGCGGCTGACAGCAGCATGACGATCACCGAAGCCATGATGGCGGCCACCATCACCGGAATGTGCTGCACCAGACCAACAGCGGTAATCACCGAGTCCAGTGAGAAAATGATGTCAATCACGGCGATCTGTGCCAGTACCAGCACAAAACTGCCGGCGCCCTTGATGTTGGGCATGTCGTCTTCGCTGCCTTCCACGCTGTGCCAGATTTCCAGCGTGCTTTTCAGCAGCAGGAACAAACCGCCGCCGATCAGGATGATGTCGCGTCCGGAAATGCCGACGCCGGCAATGCTGAACAGGTCATTGGTCAGGCGCATGACCCAGGTCAGCGACAACAGCAACAGGATGCGGGTGACCATGGCCAGCATGATGCCGAAGAAACGGCCCTTGGCCTGCAGCTGCTTGGGCAGGCGGTTGACCAGAATGGAGATAAAAATGATGTTGTCGATGCCGAGGACGATTTCCAGGGCGGTCAGGGTGAGGAAAGCAGCCCAGATTTCAGTATCGGTTAGCCAGTGCCACATGGTGAGAGTCCAGAAGGGTAGGAAAGTGCGGGCATTTTAGCCGAAGGTCAGACCGCCCGGGTACGGGATTGGTTTTATTTCGTGATGTGTTGTTTTGGCTTCGGTGTGGCAGTCAGGGCGAGACGCTGCGCAAAGCCCGGGTTCCCGCATCGAAGCAAGCTTCGCCACGTGAACAAGGCTTGGCTCCGGTCTCACCCTGGCTGCTGACACACCGGGCCGTTTGGGAGGAATGGCTCGGCTGTGCCGAGCTGCTGTCGCTGTGCGGTTCTTGATGGTTTGTGCCTAAAAGAGCTCTGCCCGGCTTGACCAGGTAATCTTCCGGCTCCGGTGCTTGTTTGGGGGAGGTCACCCGATCAAGTCGGGTGACGACGAGTAGGGTAGTCGGGTGACGA
>CAZMLX010000052.1:7213-12892 GCA_964567275.1 uncultured Thiopseudomonas sp.
CGGGTGACGACGGAGCGAGAATAGCTGGGTAGAGGCGGTTGGGTTCAGGCTTGATGGGTCAGTTGCTGCTCCAGCGCTTCCAGCTGTTCCATGCTGTCCAGCCACTGCATTTCCAGTTCTTCGCAGTCCTGTTTGAGCCGGCTCTGGTCGGCCAGCAGCTGTTTGAGGCGGTCTTTGGCGTCGGCTTCGTACAGGCTGTTGTCGCCCAGTTGTTGCTCGATGGCGTCCAGTTCGGCCTGTTTTTTACCCAGCTGGGCTTCCAGTTTGTCAGCCTGTTTGCGGTGCGGTGCCAGTTGCTGGCGGATGGCGGCTTCTGCCTGGCGCTGGGCCTTGCGGTCGGTGCGGCTGTCGCTGTCGCTGCTGGTGGCCGGGGTGTCGCTGCTGCGCTGGCTGTGTTGCTGGCGCTGGCGGAACTCTTGCAACCAGCGGGCGTAGTCGTCCAGTTCGCCATCAAACTCGACCATCTGGCCGTCGGCCACCAGCATAAATTCGTCCACGGTGGACTTGAGCAGGTGGCGGTCGTGGGAAACCAGCAGCATGGCGCCCTGATAATGCTGCAGTGCTTCGCCCAGCGCATGGCGCATTTCCAGGTCCAGATGGTTGGTGGGCTCGTCAAGCAGCAGCAGGTTGGGTTTTTGCCAGGCGATCAGCGCCAGTGCCAGTCGGGCTTTTTCACCGCCGGAAAAATTTACCACCGGCTCCTCGCAACGGTTGCCACGAAAATCAAAGCCGCCCAGAAAATCACGCAGCTTTTGTTCGGTCTGTTCGGGGGCGATGCGTTGCAGGTGCAGCAGCGGGCTGGCCTTGGCGTCCAGACTGTCCAGCTGGTGCTGGGAAAAGTAGCCGATGGCCAGGTTCTCGCCCAGCGTCAGCTCGCCATCCAGCAGCGGTAACTCGCCCGACAGGCTTTTGATCAGCGTCGATTTGCCGGCACCGTTGGGGCCGAGCAGGGCCACCCGCATGCCGGGCATCAGTTGCAGACTGGCCTGACGCACGATGATTGTGTCGCCATGGCCCAGGCTGGCCTGTTTCAGGCTGAGCAGGGGCGATGAGGTTTTGTCCGATTCACGGAAGCTGAAATGGAAGGGTGAATCAAAGTGTGCCGGGGCCAGCTCTTCCATGCGCTCCAGTGCCTTGACCCGGCTTTGCGCCTGCTTGGCCTTGCTGGCCTTGGCCTTGAAACGGCGGATGAAGTCTTGCATATGGGCCCGTTCGGCCTGCTGTTTTTCAAAGGCTTGCTGTTGCTGGATCATGCGCTCGGCACGGGCGCGCTCAAAGGCGCTGTAACCGCCACGATAGACCACCAGCTTTTGGCGTTCAAAGTGGACGATTTGCTGTACTACGGCATCCATAAAATCGCGGTCGTGGGAAATCAGCAGCAGGGTGCCGGGGTACTGTTGCAGCCAGCCTTCCAGCCAGAGGATGGCGTCCAGATCCAGGTGGTTGGTGGGCTCGTCGAGCAGCAGCAGGTCGGACGGGCACATCAAGGTATGCGCCAGATTGAGGCGCATACGCCAGCCACCGGAAAAGGCCGACACTGGCCGTTCCATTTCGGCTTCGGCAAAGCCCAGACCGGCCAGCATGCGCCGGGCACGGCTGTCGGCGGTCCAGAGTCCGGCCGTATCCAGTTCGGCATGCAGCCGGCCTACGGCATCGCCGTCTTCGGCCTGTTCGGCGACTGCCAGTTGCTGCTGCAATTCGCGCAGGCGGGTGTCGCCATCCAGCACATAGTCCAGCGCACTGCGCTCCAGCGCGGTGACTTCCTGCTGCATGTGGGCAATGCGCCACTGGGCGGGAATCAGGCAATCGCCGCTGTCGGCCTGCAACTGGCCCTGCAGCAGGGCAAACAGGCTGGACTTGCCGGCCCCGTTGGCACCCACCAGGCCGACCCGGTGGCCGGGGTTGACGGTGAGTTCGACGTGGTCAAGCAGGCGCAGCGGGCCACGTTGCAGGCTGAGGTTTTGGAGGCGGATCATGGTTGGAAGCTGCCATTCTGGAGGGTGGAAAACTGGGCGTGCATGGTAACCCTTCTGTGGCAGTGCAGCCAGCAGGGCGCAGTTTGCTTTAAACTGGCACTTTTTAATCAGGGACTGCATGGCATGAAAGATTCGTATGTACTGGTGACGGGCGGTGCCGGCTATATCGGTTCGCATACCTGTGTCGAGCTGCTGGACGCCGGTTACCGGTTGCTGGTGCTGGATAATTTGTCCAATTCTTCGCGTGAATCGCTGGAGCGGGTGCAGCGGATTACCGGCAAAACGCTGGAATTTGTGCAGGGTGATATCCGTTCGCTGGATGATGTTCGGGCGCTGTTTGCCGCTTATTCCATTGATTCGGTGGTGCACTTCGCTGGCCTGAAAGCGGTGGGCGAGTCGGTGGCCCAGCCGCTGCGCTACTATCAGAACAACGTTACCGGCACCCTTAACCTGCTGCAGGTGATGGACGAGCATGACTGCCGCCGGCTGGTGTTCAGTTCCTCGGCCACTGTATATGGCGATCCGGCGTCGGTGCCGATCCGTGAGGATTTTCCGCTATCGGCCACCAACCCCTATGGCCGCTCCAAGCTGATCATCGAAGACATGCTGCGTGATCTGGTGGCGGCTGACAGCCGCTGGGCGGTGGCGCTGCTGCGTTATTTCAATCCGGTGGGTGCCCACGAGTCCGGCCTGATCGGCGAGGACCCGCAGGGCATTCCCAACAACCTGATGCCCTATATCACTCAGGTGGCAGTGGGCCAGCGCCAATGCTTGCAGGTGTTTGGTGGCGACTACCCGACGCCCGACGGCACGGGTGTGCGTGACTATATTCATGTGGTGGATCTGGCCAAAGGGCATATCAAAGCGTTGCAGGCGCTGGATGAGCCGCGTTTGCTGACGGTCAATCTGGGCACGGGGCAGGGCTATTCGGTGCTGGAGATGGTGGCGGCGCTGGCGGCTGCGTCGGGTCGTGAAATTCCCTATCAGATTGTTGATCGCCGCCCGGGCGATGTAGCGGCTTGTTATGCCGATCCGGCGCTGGCGTTGCAGCTGCTGGATTGGCGGGCCGAGCTGGGGCTGGAGCGTATGTGTGCCGATAGCTGGCGTTGGCAAAGCCGAAACCCACAGGGGTATTCATAGTCATTCCGCACCTGGCGTAGCGCAGTTGCAGCATTTTGCGGCAATAAAAAATCCGGCATTGTGAGCCGGATTTTTTATTGTCGAAGTCTGCCGATCAGTTCATGCGGAACTTGTCGTGGCAGCCTTTGCAGCTTTGGCCAGTGGCGCCGAATGCTTTGGCAACAGTGGCCTTGTCACCGGTTTGTGCGGCGGCGGCCAGCTCGGTAGCGGCCTTGTGAAACGCCATGCCGACTTCGGTCACACCTTCAATGTCGGTGAACATTTCTGGTTTGACACGGGTTTTGGTGTCGCCGATGTTTTGCTCGGTGCCGGGGATGAACAGGGCGCCCATGCCAGAGTTGGCAGTGGCAGCGATGCTGTTGGCCGCAGCCTGAACTTGTTGCGGGTTCCACTCCATGTCGCCGTCAATCGCCATGGCCTTGATTTTGGCCATGTTCCAGGACATGAATTTGTAACCGGCCTGGCGGAATTTGATGGCGTCTTCCGGCTCCATGGCGGTGGCGGTCATGCTGGTGGCCAGCAAAACGGCAGACAAACTGCCCAGTACGAGTTTTTTCACAGGAATCTCCTTGCATGCACGGTTGCCGCTGACTTGCGTGCGGCGATGAAATGTTGCTGCGCAGCGCAGCAGCGCCGTATTCGATGGCACGGCGCTTGTTTGATAAGGATGACAACGAAATTGTTCCGCATCATATAGAAAAAAGGTGATGCTAACAATCAGGGGTGTGTCAGCCTGGCCTGGCCGCTAATCTGAATTTTTGTTCGATGCTTGCCTTTATGCCGGGTTGTGCGTATTTTACGCATCCTTGCCGTGCTGCACCCTTTTGTAGCCGGTATTGTCTGAAATAAGCGCAGGTATTCGCTGCTATCGGCTACCAGGGAAGAGGCACGCCGGGTCTGTGAACAGGTTTTTTTGAATGTAACCGGGCTGCCACGGGCAGTTGCCAGGTCTGGCAGGGCGTTACACTCAATAAAGCGTGTTTGGTTTAAAACAATTACTTTGGCCTGTTGGCCAGAACTAATCGTCCGTCTGCCTCCAGACGGTTTATTTGCAGACTTGATACAGGAGCTGTGCGCGTGAAAAAGCTGTCTTTCTCCCTTGTCGCCATGTCACTGGCGGTTGCCGTTGCCACCCAGGTGCACGCAGAAGAGCGCACGCTCAACGTGTATCACTGGTCTGATTATGTGGCGCCGGACACCATCAGCAACTTTGAAAAGCAGACCGGCATCAAGGTTGTTTTCGATGTGTACGACAACAACGAAGTGCTGGAAGCCAAACTGCTGTCCGGCCACTCCGGCTATGACATCGTGGTGCCGTCCAACCCGTTTCTGGCCAAGCAGATTAAAGCTGGCGTCTACCAGAAACTGGATCGCAGCCAGTTGCCACAGTGGGACAACCTGAACAAGGATCTGCTGAAAACCCTGGAAGTGAGTGATCCGGGTAACCTGTACTCCATTCCTTATATGTGGGGTTCGATCGGCATTGGTTATAACCCGGCCAAGGTCAAGGCGGTGCTGGGCGATGTGGCAGTGGACAGCTGGGACGTGATTTTCAACCCTGAGCACATCAGCAAGCTGAGCAAGTGCGGTGTGGCTATCCTGGACTCGCCAACCGAGATCATTCCGGCGGCCATGTACTATCTGGGCCTGCCGCCGGACAGCGAAAACCCTGACCACATCCGTCAGGCGGAGGAGCTGCTGCTCAAGGTGCGTCCGTACATTACCTACATTCACTCGTCCAAGTACATTTCCGATCTGGCCAACGGCAACATCTGCGTGGCGGTCGGTTACTCCGGCGACCTGTACCAGAGTAAGGCGCGGGCCGAGGAAGGTACCGGCGATGTGCGTCTGACTTACCAGATCCCGAAAGAGGGTGCCGGTACCTTCTTTGACATGGTGGGCATTCCTGCCGATGCCAAAAACGTCAAGGAGGCGCACGAGTTCATCAACTACTTGCTGCAACCACAGGTGATGGCGGATTTGACCAACTACTTGCAGTTCCCGAACGCCAACAGTGCAGCAACATCGCTGGTGGACGAGGAATACCGCAATGACCCCGGCATTTACCCGGATGACGAGATGCTGAAGAAGCTGTATGCCTTCCCCGACCTGTCCACCAAAGGCCAGCGGGCGATGACACGCAGCTGGACCAAGATTAAGTCGGGTAAATAGTTTTTTGCCTTGCGGTGGATCGGGTTGCTGAAGTTCTGTACTGCAGCTACGCCAACCCGCTCCATTAAAATGGATCGGGCAGGCTGATGCTTTGCACAGATCTTCAGCAACCCGGAAACACTGCGTGCGTGGAGAGAGTGGCCCGGCTGTGCCGGGCTGCTGTTGCGGTGTCCGGTTTTGGCATCGTGATTTATTTTAGGTAATGTCAGGCGTTGCTTAGTTTGTAAGGAAAGCGCTGAATAAATTGGTCAGCTAGAAAAGAAACTGCCGCTAAACGTGTCATGCTGCGCAGAGTCGCAGCATCCATGGATTCTGCGACTCCGCTTCGCTGCGCGCAGAATGACGTGGTGTAGTGTTATTCAGCACTGCCTAAAATTTTATTGTGCCGTCT
>CAZMLX010000053.1:0-12700 GCA_964567275.1 uncultured Thiopseudomonas sp.
CGTTAGTCCTTATCATGGTTCCGTCGGAGTATTCATTCGCCAGCATTGCTAGACGGTTTTGTTCGTCGGCTGCATGGTGTACTGGTGTTGGAAACATTGGGGCAGCGCCGTCCGCACCTAACCCGGCTCTCAACCTCGCTTCCTGCGGTCGCTGGGCGCTGCGCAATAAAGCCGCGCAGCGCCGGTTAGCGCTACGTTAAATTTTTTGCCTGGCCTGGTAGACTATGTTGTAATACGTTGTAGTTATTCGTTTCGAGGGTCATGGTCATGAGCGTCACTACAGTTCGCCTTCAAGCAGAAATTGAACAGCGTCTGGAAGCAATCGCCAGTAGGCTGCATCGTAGCAAAGGCTGGGTGATCAACCAGGCATTGTTGGAATACATAGAAAAGCAGCAGCTTGAGCAAGAGCGGTGGAAACAAACGTTAGAGGCAATGGAGTCTGCTGCCCAAGGCAAGGTTGTTGATGCCAACGAGGTTCACAGTTGGCTTAATAGTTGGGGAACAGAAAACGAGCAGAATGCGCCGAGGTCAGGTAAGTGAATCTGGTTTACACGGACGAAGCCATTGATGATTTGAAACGCATCAGGGAGTTCATTGCGGTGCACAACCCGTCGGCAGCAGCCAGGATTGCTACCGAACTGGTTGGCAAAATTGAATTACTTCCAGACTTCCCCAAAATGGGCGCACCCGTTGAAATAGCACCGGTGCCTGACTCTGTTAGAGATATGGTTTTCGGAAAATACGTCGTTCGATATTCAGTTCATGCCAGTGTCATCATTATTCTTAGGGTGTGGCGTGGTCTTTAAGGTGAACGATAGCAATTTAACCAAACACGGCACTGGGCGAGGCCCCTGTCTCCGCTTCGCTGCGTCAAGGCCGCCGGTGCGCTCTGCGTTAGGTATCGTGAATTGGTCAATGCAAAAGACCCGGCTAACCCCACCAAAAACGGATGATGTGAAAAAACACCGGGGCGGAAAAGCTGATGGAGTCGACCCGGTCGAGCATGCCGCCGTGGCCTTCGATCATGCTGCCCCAGTCTTTGAGGTTGCGGTCGCGTTTGATGGCTGACAGTACAAAGCCGCCAAAGAAGCCGAGGATGTTGATGGTCAGGGCGATCAGGGCGGCCTGCCAGACGTTGAAGGGGGTAATCCACCAGAAGGCGGCGCCAACCAGGGTGGAGGTGAGCACGCCGCCGACCAGGCCTTCGAGGGTTTTGGAGGGCGAGATGGCCGGTGCCAGTTTGCGGCGGCCATAGAGCTTGCCCCATACGTACTGGAATACGTCGCTGGACTGTACCGTCAGTACCAGAAATACGATCAGTTGCAGGTTGCGGTTTTCAAAGCCTGCGATGTTCAGTGTCAGCAGGGCCGGCACGTGGGAAATGCAGTACACGCAAATCATCAGGCCCCACTGTACCTTGGCGGCCCGCTCCAGAAAGCGGGTGGTGTCTGCGCCCAGCGAGGACGAGATGGGCAGCAGCAAAAAGGCATAGACCGGAATCAGCACACTGAACAGGCCGTAGCGGTCCAGATAAATCAGCAGGTATTGCAGCGGCAGAAAGCAGAAGAAGCACCACATCAGAGCGCGGTGGTCGCCGCTGCGGGTGTAGGTGGCGGAGATGAATTCACGCAGGCTCTGGAAGGAAATCAGGGCAAACAGCAAGATGACGCCGATTTTTCCGCCCCAGAAAGCCAGCGCCAGGGCGCCTATCATCCACCACCAGGCCTTGATGCGGGCATTGAGGTTGTCGATGGTGCTGTTGCTCTGGCCGGCGGGCAACCGCCATTGCAGGGTGTTTCCGATCAGGCTGGCCAGCGCCAGAAAGATAAAAACGCCGGAAAACAGGGCAATCAGGGTTTGGGCGGGGTTCATGGTCATGTCGGTCATGGCGTGGTCTCAGTCGGCGGCGGGAGCCAGCTGCAGCAGGCTTTGGCGGGCCCGTTGCAGGAAGTCGTCTTTGCTTTCATCGGCTTGCGGGCGCATGGGTGCACCAAAACTCAGGGTGCAGAGTAGCGGCACCGGTACCCGCCGGCCCTTGGGCATGACCCGGCCGAGGTTGTCGATCCACACCGGTACCAGTTCAACCTCGGGGTGGGCTTTGGCCAGGTGATAGAGCCCGCTTTTGAAGGGTAGCAGTTCATCGTCCTGGTTGCGGGTGCCCTCGGGGAACAGGATCAGTGACTGGCCCTGTTGCAGGGCCTCGCCCAGTACCTCCAGCGGATTGCTGCTGCGGTCGGTACCGGCGTTGCGCTCCACCAGCACGCCATTGAATACCCGGGTGATGATATAGCGCTTGAGCCGGTCCTTGAGCCAGTAGTCTTTGCCGGCCACCGGGCGGGTGGTGCGGCGCAGGCGTGGCGGCAGGGCAGCCCACACCAGCAGGAAGTCGCCATGGCTGCGGTGGTTGGGAAAGTAGATGCGTACCGTGTCGCTGGGCATTTCAACAGTCCAGAAGGCACGGGCGCCGGTAAAAAAACGGGCAAAACTGCAAATCAGGGCGGCAACCAGTCGGTCCATGGTGGGCTCCGGGTCAGGCGTGGGTCAGTGCATGGCGAATGCGGTTGTGGATGTTGAACAGCATGGCCAGACCGGCTAGCGGCAGCAGCCAGAAAGTCCAATCCGGCAGCTGGCCGGCCAGCCCCAGCCAGAAGCCGAGTATGCCAAACAGCAGGGCACGGTCGCTTTTGCCCATGGGGCCGGCGTACTGGCGGGGTGCCCCGATCATGGGGGCCATGGCGCCGGTCATTTCCGACAGGGTGCCCAGAAAAATGACGGCCGCAACACTGCCCCAGCCAAAGGGTGCAATCAGTACAAAGGGCAGGAACAGGGCGGCGTCGGCCACCACATCGGACAGTTCGTTGAGAAAGGCGCCCAGTGGCGACTGTTGGCCAAACTCCCGTGCCAGCATGCCGTCCACGGCATTCAGGGCCATGCGCAGGAACATCCACAGCGGCAGTAACAAAAACAGCCGGGGGTGTGCGGCGCCCTGCCAGAACAGCAACGCTCCCAGCGCCATCGACAGCAACATGGCCAGCAGGGTAACGGCGTTGGCGGTGATGCCGGCGGCGGCCAGCTGGCGTACCAGGGGCCGCAACAAGGCCTGGAAGCGGGGTTTGAGTTGGTACAGGCTGATCAAGGCCGGACTCCTGTCAGGTAAAAGCTGCAATTTAGCAGGTTGCCGGCAGTCGGGGCAGCCTGTTTCTGCGTAAGCGTGACGGAGTCGAGCTTTGTGGAGCGGCTACTGGTCCGCTAGGTCGCTTACAACGGGTAAACACCGTTTTCGTCGTGTGTTTCCTGGCCGTTAAGTGGCGGGTTGAATACGCAGGCCATTTTCATTTCCGAAAATCCGCGCAGCATGTGTTCGTCATGCTGGTCCAGCACATAAAGGGTGCCGGGTTTGATGGGGTAGACCTTGCCGTCGGCCAGCGTTTCAATTTCGCCTTCGCCGCTGATGCAATACACCGATTCCAGATGGTTCTGGTACCAGATGTGGGTTTCGGTGTTGGCATAGATGGTGGTGATGTGAAATGAAAAGCCCATGTTGTCTGCTTTGAGCAGCAGGCGGGTGCTTTCCCAGTTTTGCGCCACCACACGGCGCGGGCTGTTTTCGCAGTCTTGCAGGGTACGGACGATCATGGTGTTTCCTTGGTAATTCAAATATCAGGTTGGAATGTTGCAGTGTGCGGCTTGAACAGCGGCTGCCACCCGGCCGGATCGGGTGATCTGCGGCCTGGGGTGGCGCACGGGCAGCCTTGCCCGCAGGTGTGATGACAAGCGCTTCAAGATGCCTTGCACCCGTTTTCGGCAGGAGCAAAAACGACCGCAAAAGCCTGGTCGAGGATGTCCATGGCGCTGTCGATCTGTGCTTCGCTGATAATTAGCGGACACAGGCATTTCACTACCTGGCCGTGGTTGCCGCTGGTTTCGATGACCAGTCCGTTGTCAAACGCCAGCTGGCAAATGCGGGTGGCGGACTCGCCGTCGGGGCAGCTGATGCCCAGCATCATGCCGCGGCCTTTGACGAACAGGCCGGCCTGCTGGTGACGGCGGGCGATTTGCTCCATGCGGGTGCGGATGCGCTGGCCTTTTTCACGTACCGACAGGGCAAAATCGTCATTGGCCCAGAAGTGCTCGAAGGCTGCGGCCGCAGTGACAAAAGCATGGTTGTTGCCACGGAAGGTGCCGTTGTGTTCGCCGGGTTGCCACTGGTCCAGCTCCTGTTTGAGCAGCACCACGGCAAAGGGCAAGCCATAGCCGCTGAGTGACTTGGACAGGGTGATGATGTCGGGCTGCACACCCATGTCCTCAAAGCTGAAGAAGCTGCCGGTACGGCCACAGCCGGCCTGAATGTCATCCACAATCAACAGCATGCCGTGCTGGCGGCACAGTTTTTCCAGTTGGCGCAGCCAGTCTGCAGATGCAGTATTGAGGCCGCCTTCGCCCTGGACCACTTCGACAATCACGGCCGCTGGCGTGTCTACACCGCTGGAAGGGTCTTCCAGCAGCTGTTTCATCATGGCGATGGTGCTGATTTCCTTGCCGAAGTAATTGGCATAGGGCATGCGGCTGATGTCGTTAAGTGCGGTGCCGGCACCGCCACGGTGGTGCTGGTTGCCGGTGGCTGCCAGGGCGCCCAGCGAGCAACCGTGGAAACCGTTGGTAAAGCTGATGACGCCACTGCGCCCGGTAACCTTGCGGGCCAGTTTGAGGGCGGCTTCCACAGCGTTGGTACCAGTGGGGCCGGTGAACTGTACCCGGTAACCGGCCATGTTGCGGGGCTGCAGAATATGGCGCTGCAGGCTGTCGAGAAACCGCTGCTTGGCGCAGGAATACATGTCCAGCCCGTGGGTCAGGCCGTCGGCGGCAATGTAGTCAAGCAGCGCCTGCTTGAGTACCGGATGGTTGTGGCCGTAGTTGAGGGTGCCGGCGCCGGCCAAAAAGTCGATATAGGCGGTGCCGTCCTCGCTGAACAGCTCGGCGCCCAGGGCTCGGTTGAAAATGACGGGAAACGAGCGGCAGTAGCTGCGCACACCGGATTCGTACCGGGTAAAAGTGTCCATGGCAAACCTTTGATCATTGTGTGAATGGCGGGGGTGTTCCGGCGGGCAGGGGGCCGGCCCGGTAGAGCACTTCGTCGTCGCTATGGCCGGCAAAGTGTTGCTGCCCTGAAAACAGGGTACGGCTCTGGCAGGGCATGGCGAGCCGTTCAAAAAAACCGGTAAATAGCGCTTGCGAGGCCAGGTTGTCAGGGCTGATGGTGGTTTCCAGAAAGCGCACCTTGCACTGCCCGACAACCCGGGCAAACAGTACGCCGAGCATGCGCCGGGCCAGACCCTGGCCACGCAGGCGATCGTCGACGGCAACCTGCCAGACAAACAGGGTGTCGGGGCGGGCTGGCGGGCAATAACCGGAGATGAAACCGACCAGCTCGCCGGATGCGTTTTCGGCGGCAATGGAAGTGTCGGCAAAGTCGGTGCACTGCAGCAGGTTGCAATACACCGAATTGGTATCCAGGGGCTGGCAACGGGAGACCAGTTGGTTCAGGGAGTAGCCGTCCCGGTCAGTGGGCTGGCGCAGGGTGACTGTGGCAATACTCACGATAAATCCTGTGGGTTGTGAAAACGTTTTTTACCCTAGAGAGCGTAAAAACTCATTGCAACCCCGGATTTCACAGGCAAAAAGGCTGTTGGTGGCGTATTTGGAATGGGCCGATCGGCCTCGTTTTTAAGGCGTAAAAGTTAATGGAAACAGTGTGTTGAAGATTTTTTTCGTTAACAGGTTGTGACTGTTTGAGAGGCCTTGCCGGAGGCGTCTGAAAAATCTGACGAACGGTCGAGTTTGTATAAAAAACAACCAGCTTCCCGGGCTGGTGGCCTGTTTGACTAATGGAATTAACCAAACAGGCCACTAGTCCTGCCAGCCGGGCACGCCGTCACGAATGCGCAGCGAGTAGTCGGACTGGCCGTGAGCGGCGGCGGAGCGGCTGTTGATATGCCCGCGCTGGCGCAGCTCGGTCAGGCTGTAACCGTGCATCAGCCCGTCCTGTTGCTGCACGTAGCCGGGCAGGTAGCCGGTCAGCAGCAGGCGGATGTCCAGCGGCAGCTGGCCGGTGATTTCCTGCATCATGCGGAACACCAGGCTGGTGCAGTTGACGGTCAGCGTGTGGTAGAAACGGGGGGTGCGGGCCAGCGTGTTGGCTTCGTCGACATAGGCCAGAAACAGGGCCCGGCGCACCTGGGCCGGCAGTGCCAGCCGGTACAGGTAGCTGTCTTCGCCACGAATGTCCGGTCGCACGGCAATGATGTCGCGTTCGTCGCTGGCTAGAATGGCCAGCTCGTACTGTTTGAACAGGCCGCCCAGTGACGAGTACTGTTCGTGGCTTTCTTTGCGGATTTCGATTGAAAAGGTGACGAACTGGCCGTCTTCAAAACCAAATGACAGCAGTACGTGGGCAATGCTGTCCATGCCCCAGTGGGAGGTGATCAGGTCGACCGAGGCCAGCTGGTCGAGATCGTAGCTGCGCTGTTCCCAGTTGATCCGGTAGTCGTTCGGTGATTGCCAGCGGAAGTTGCGGACATTGTTCAGCCGCACCCGGTTGCCATGCACCTCGCCGGTGGTGAGCCGGGCGACTTCGTCGGCCCAGTGGCGTTCGTGAGAGGGTGCCAGGGTGTTCCACCACAGCAACAATTCGCCATGCAGCACCAGGTAGAGCAGCAGTCCGGTTTTCCATTTGCCGCCGGCAATGGACAGCACGGCGTAGCCGGACAGCAGCGTCCATACCAGCAAAATAAAGCCGTTTTGCAGTGCATTGAAAGGCAGTTGATAACGAAGCGCCAGCCAGCCCCAGACTGCGGCCGGCACTACCGCCAGCAGTGGCAGGATTCGGGACAGCATCAGGCATCCGCTCCGCAGCGAGTGGGCAGCAAGGTTGAGGTGCAGGGCCGGCAAGGGACAGGGGACATGGCAAAACAGTCGGGTTGTGGGGTGGTGACCCGGGTTGTATGGGTACCGGCCTTCTGGCAGGCTGGAGTACAGGGTAAATGACAGGGGTGCAATGATGACAGAAAGCCCGGAAATACAACAGGTGCGTACCCTGCTGGAGCAGGCGCAGCGGGTGGTGGTGTTTACCGGGGCCGGGGTATCGGCGGAAAGTGGGGTGCCCACCTTTCGTGATGCGCTGACCGGCCTGTGGGCCCGTTACGATGCGATGCAGCTGGCAACGCCAGAGGCATTTTTGCGTGACCCTGAGCTGGTGTGGGGCTGGTATGAGTGGCGCCGCAAGCTGTTGCTGGAGGTAAAGCCCAATCCGGCGCACCGGGCCATTGCCCGTATGCAGGCGCAGGTGCCGCAGTTGACACTGATTACCCAGAATGTGGATGACTTGCATGAGCAGGCTGGCAGCCAGCCGGTTATTCACCTGCATGGCAGCCTGTTTGCGGCCCGCTGTTTTGAGTGTGCCCGCCCTTGCGAGCTGGCCGATCCTCCGGCGGCAGAAGGAGGTCGCTGTCCGCCACCGTCCTGCAGTCATTGTGGTGGCAGGGTACGCCCGGGCGTGGTGTGGTTTGGCGAACCTTTGCCGGAGCAGGCACTGGCTACGGCCTTTGCGGCCGCACAAGACTGCGATCTGTTGCTGGCGGTGGGCACATCCGGTGTGGTGCAGCCGGCGGCGCAGCTGCCGGGGCTGGCCCTGGCAGCCGGTGCCACCGTGGTTCATGTCAACCCGGATGCCATGTCTGGCAGGCACCCGAACGAAGTGTGCCTGAAGGGACAAGCAGGCCAGCTGTTGCCGCTGCTGGTATAGTCATTGTTGTAATGCTTTGGTGCCGTTTTGAGCGCAAGGGTCTCAAAGCGGCACGCAACCTGATAGGCTGATTCGGTCTGATAATCGAGGAGTATGTCTGCCATGCAAGCACTGGATTTTTTTAACCCCACCCGCATCATTCTGGGCAAAGGCCGTATCGCCGAGCTGGACCAGCACATCAGTCCACAGGCGCGGGTACTGGTGCTGTATGGCGGTGGCAGTGTTGAGCGCAACGGCACGCTGGATGAGGTCAAGCAGGCGCTGGGTGCACGGCATGTCAGTTATTTTTCCGGTATTGAACCCAACCCGACCTACGAAACCCTGATGAAAGCGGTGGAGCAGGTGCGTAGCGAGCAGCTGGATTTCTTGCTGGCGGTGGGTGGCGGCTCGGTGATTGATGGCACCAAGTTTGTTGCCGCTGCCGTGCCGTTTGACGGTGACCCCTGGACGATTCTGGAACAGGCAGGCGGTAATGTGGAGCGGGCGTTGCCGCTGGCCGCCGTGCTGACTTTGCCGGCCACCGGTTCGGAAATGAACAGTGGCGCAGTGGTGACCCGGGCAGCCACTCAGGCCAAGCTGCCGATGTTCAGTCCCCATGTGTTTCCGCAGTTTTCCATTCTGGACCCGGAGAAAACCTTCACGTTGCCGCCCCGCCAGGTGGCCAACGGCGTGGTCGATGCCTTTGTGCATGTGATTGAACAGTATCTGACTTTTCCCACCAATAGCCCGGTGCAGGACCGTTTTGCCGAAGGCTTGTTGCAAACCCTGGTTGAAATTGGCGAAACGGCAGTCAGTGACACCACCAATTATGAAGTCAGGGCCAACCTGATGTGGGTGGCCAGCCTGGCGTTGAACGGTCTGACCGGTGCCGGGGTGCCACAAGACTGGGCTACCCACTTGCTGGGCCACGAGCTGACGGCCCTGTACGGACTGGACCATGCCCAGACGCTGGCGGTGGTGCTGCCGGCGATGTTGCAGGTGCGCCAACAACAGAAGCGGGAAAAACTGTTGCAGTACGGTGCCCGGGTCTGGGGTCTGCATGAAGGCAGTGAAGAACAGCGGATGACGGCAGCGATTGACCACACCCGTGCCTTCTTTGAGCGGCTGGGCGTGCCGACCCGGCTGCAGGACTACCAGCTGGATGCCTCCTGCATCGACCCGGTGCTGGCGCAACTGGAAGCCCATGGCATGACCGCCCTGGGCGAGCATCAGGATGTGACCCCGCAGGTGTGCCGCGAGGTATTACAACGCTGCCTGTAAGGTTGCCGGCATGCCGGCGGGTTGGCTGGCAGTCCGGGGTCAGGCGTTCAGCAGCGACAGCAATAGCTGCCGCACATGGCTGATTTCAAACGGCTTGTCGCAGATGGCCGATACCCCGGCCTGGCGTACCGACGCCAGCCTTGACTCGTCTTCCGAGGTCACCAGCATCACCGGAATATGGGCCAGCCGGTCGGACTGGCGGATATGGTTGACCAGCGCCTCGCCATCCAGCACCGGCATGTTGTAGTCGGTGACCACCAGGTCGTAGGTGGCTTGCTCCAGCAGGCTGATGCCCTGCTGGCCGTTTTCCGCCTCGTCAAACTGTTGTACGCCCAGTTGGCCCAGCACCCGGCGGATATGGTTGCGGGCCATGCGCGAGTCATCCACCAACAACACCCGCAGGTTGCGAATGTCGTAAAACTCCAGATCCAGCTCGTCCTGGGTCAGGTAGTTGAGGGTGGCGGCCAGTGCCCGTTCCAGGTCTTTGCGGTCGAACGGCTTGGGCAGCAGGGCCAGCACGCCGGCCTGGCGAATGGCTTCCAGGTTTTCTTTTTTCTGCTCGCTGGAAACCACCATTTTGGCCACGCCGCCCAGTTGCGGTTGCTCCTGCATGCGGGCAAACAGCGAAGGAGCGTCGCCGTCAGGCAGGTACAGGCTGCTGATCAGCAGGTCGGGAACAAAGCTGCTCATGACCTCCATGGCCTCGCTGGCGGAGCCGGCCAGCTCCAGCGTCTGCACGCCCTGGCTGGCGAGCAGGTTGCGGATGATTTTTTGCTGCACCGGTGACGGTTCGATCAGCAAAATGGCCAGATTATCCAGGGTGATTGAGTCATTCAGCATGGGCAAATCCTTATGATGAAGTCGGCTGGCAGTATAACGGCAAAACGCCAGTGCAGGCGTTAAAGGGCAGTGCTGACGGGCCTTAATACATGGAGTTGGGCGAGTGTTCCGGGTGCACATCGCCGTACACTTCATCCGGGTCGATGCCGTGACTGAGCAACACTTCCTTGACGGCGGTGATATGGTCCAGCACCCGCTGAAAGTCGTCGCCGTATTCGTAACGGGTCACTTCAATGGCATTGGGCATGTAGCTGAAAGCGATTTTCAGGGCGTCGAGCGTGGCCTGGTTCAGGGGTGTGGTCATGGGTTTTCTCCGGTGATGGGGCAACAGACCTTAGCAGGGCGACAAAAGGTACCGCAAGCCACGGGACAGACTGCCACAGGCACGCTTTAAAGCAGGAAAAACAGGCGGAAATGACGTAACATTCCCGCTGTTGTGTGCAACCCGCAGCTGTAAAAGGAAAACTCTTGTCAAACTATCGTGTGGCACTGAATGGCTATGGCCGCATTGGCCGCTGCGTGTTGCGGGCGCTGTATGAGCGCGGCTACGACACCGGCTTCAACATTGTGGCCATCAACGACATTGCCGATCAGGCCAGCATTGAATACCTGACCCGCTTTGACTCCACCCATGGCCGATTCCCGGGTGAAGTGCGGGTCGAGGGTGACTGTCTGCATCTGAATGGCGATTGTGTCAGGGTGTTGCGCCACGAGACGCCGGAAGAGCTGGACTGGTCAGCGCTGGATATTGACCTGCTGATTGAGTGTTCGGGCATCTATACCAGCCGTGAGCAGGCGGGTCGTTTTCTGCAGGCCGGGGTGCCCCGCATCCTGTTTTCCCAGCCGATGAATACCGCTGCCGACGCCGATGCCACTGTGGTCTATGGCGTCAATCACCAGCGCTTGACCGGCAGTGAACACATAGTGTCCAACGCCTCCTGCACCACCAACTGCGGCGTGCCGATTCTCAAGCTGCTGGATGAAACCTTTGGCATTGAGCAGGTGCTGATTACCACTATTCACTCGGCCATGAACGACCAGCCGGTGATTGACGCCTATCATCACGAAGATTTGCGGCGCACCCGCTCGGCATTCCAGTCGGTCATTCCGGTATCGACCGGGCTGGCGCGCGGCATTGAGCGGCTGTTGCCGCAACTGACCGGCAAGGTGCAGGCCAAGGCGTTGCGGGTGCCGACGGTGAACGTGTCCTGTCTGGACATCACGGTGCAATGCAAGCGCCCGGCCACTGCTGGTGATATCAATTTGCTATTTTCCGACGCAGCTCAATACGGACCACTTAAAGGTTTGCTAAACTACACCGAATTTCCCCACGCCAGTTGCGATTTCAATCATGATCCGCACTCGGCGGTAATCGACGGGAGCCAGACCCGCATGTGTGGTGCGCATATGCTCAATCTGGTGGCCTGGTTTGACAACGAATGGGGCTTTGCCAACCGCATGCTGGATGTGGCAGAGCACTTTTTAAACATTTCCATGACGACAACAGCAAGGAACAACCCATGACCGTTTTGAAAATGACCGATCTGGATCTGGCTGGCAAACGTGTACTGATCCGAGAAGACCTCAACGTGCCGGTAAAAGACGGCAAAGTGACCAGCGATGCCCGTATTGTTGCTTCCTTGCCGACCATCCGTCTGGCGCTGGAAAAAGGCGCTGCGGTGCTGGTGTGCTCACACCTGGGCCGTCCGGAAGAAGGCGTGTTCAGCGAAGAAAACAGCCTGGCTCCGGTAGCCGCCTACCTGAGCGAAGCACTGGGTCGTGACGTACCGCTGGTGCGTGATTATCTGGACGGCGTAGACGTTAAAGCCGGCGAAGTCGTGCTGCTGGAAAACGTGCGCTTTAACGCCGGCGAAAAGAAAAACATCGACGAACTGTCGAAAAAATACGCAGCCCTGTGCGATGTGTACGTGATGGATGCCTTCGGCACCGCCCACCGTGCGCAAGCCTCAACCCATGGCGCTGGCGCACACGCCAAGGTCGCCTGCGCCGGCCCGCTGCTGGCTGCCGAGCTGGAAGCACTGGGCAAGGCGCTGGACAAGCCGGCCAAGCCAATGGCGGCCATTGTTGCCGGTTCCAAGGTGTCCACCAAGCTGGACGTGCTCAACAGCCTGTCTGAAATCTGCGACCAGCTGATTGTCGGTGGCGGCATCGCCAACACCTTCCTGGCCGCTGCCGGCCTGCCGGTGGGCAAGTCCCTGTACGAGCCGGATCTGGTTGATACCGCCAAAGCGATTGCCGCCAAGGTTAGCGTACCGCTGCCGGTTGACGTGGTAGTGGCCAAAGCCTTTGCCGCCGATGCCGAAGCCACCGTCAAAGCGGTTGCCGACGTCGCCGAAGACGACATGATTCTGGATATTGGCCCGCAAACCGCAGCCAACTTCGCCGAACTGCTGAAAAACGCCAAGACTGTGCTGTGGAACGGCCCGGTTGGTGTGTTCGAGTTCGACCAGTTTGCCGGTGGTACCAAGGTACTGGCCGAAGCCATTGCCGCCAGCGACGCCTTCTCTATCGCCGGCGGTGGCGACACCCTGGCCGCCATCGACAAATTTGGCGTGGCCGACAAGATTTCCTATATTTCAACCGGTGGTGGTGCCTTCCTGGAGTTTGTCGAAGGCAAAGTGCTGCCGGCAGTGGAGATGCTGGAACAAAGGGGTTAGTTTTTTGGCATTGTGCCAGGGGTGTGGTGGGTGCATTGTTGCAAAGTCGCCGTGAATACATCCCTGTAGGCTCCATGGCGACATCCATGTCGCCAAGGCTTTGCACAACGCACCCACCACA
>CAZMLX010000054.1:0-10193 GCA_964567275.1 uncultured Thiopseudomonas sp.
GACTTCGGATTCGTTGGCCTTGGGCCGGCGCTTGTCGATGATGGCCAGGTCGACACCCAGGCTCTTGGCCACGGCACGGGCACGGACCACACCGCCAATGTCGGGCGACACCACAATCAGGTTTTCCAGGCGCTGGGCGAGAATGTCGTCAACCAGCACGGGCGAGCCGTAAATGTTGTCGACCGGGATGTCGAAGAAGCCCTGGATCTGGTCGGCGTGGAGGTCAACGGTCAGTACCCGGTCGACGCCAACGGTAGACAGCATGTCGGCCACAACCTTGGCGCTGATGGCTACCCGGGCCGAGCGGGGACGGCGGTCCTGGCGGGCGTAACCGAAGTAGGGGATCACGGCGGTAATGCGCGACGCCGAAGAGCGGCGGAAGGCATCGACCATTACGATCAGTTCCATCAGGTTGTCGTTGGTTGGCGCACAGGTGGGCTGGATCAGGAATACGTCCTTGCCACGCACGTTTTCGTTGATTTCAACGCTGATTTCGCCGTCGGAAAACTTGCCAACGGAAACGTCGCCGAGAGGAATGTGCAGCTGACGGGCCACACGGCGGGCGAGGTCGGGGTTTGCATTCCCCGTAAAGATCATCATCTTGGACACGCGCAGTACCTGTTTACTGAGGGTGGGCCTGACGAAAAAAACCCTTGTGGTCATGCTGGTGTGCTAACCACAAGGGTTTCCGGAATATGGCAGGGGCGGCTGGATTCGAACCAACGCATGGCAGGATCAAAACCTGCTGCCTTACCGCTTGGCGACGCCCCTGTAAATTTAGGCATGTATACAACCTGTGTTCACGACAAGCTCTTGATAACCTTGTGTGTTGGGGAAATGTTTACCCCTTGTGCCACAAAGTGCTCGGTTGAGCCTGGAAGCAGGGCCGCTACTCTATCAGCTTCGACCTTGTTTGGGAATACCCCAAATATGCAGCTTCCGGTTCCGGTCAGTCTGGCTGGAACCATCGTTTCAAGCATTGCCATGGCTGAAGCTACCTCGGGGTAGTGTTTCAGTACCGTGGCCTGGCAGTCGTTGTGTCCGCCGTGCCTGAGAACGGAGCGCACTTTACAGGCCGGAGTGTCTCTTGTCAACTCCGGATCTGAAAATATTTTTGCGGTACTGATGGCGACCGGCGGGTGCACTACCAGAAACCAGGCCTCGGGCAGTTCGACAAAGGTCAATTTTTCGCCTACGCCTTCGGCAAAGGCGGCGTGGCCCCGGACAAAGACCGGTACGTCGGCACCCAGGGTCAGGCCCAGTTCGGCCAGTTGCTGCTCGTCCAGCCCGCATTGCCACAGGTGATTCAGGCCCAGCAGGACAGTGGCGGCATTGGAGCTGCCGCCGCCCAGGCCTCCGCCCATGGGCAGGCATTTTTCAATATGGATATCGGCTCCCTGCGGGCTGCCGGTTGTGGTTTGCAGTAGCCGGGCGGCCCGGACGATCAGGTTTTGGTCGTGATCGACGCCGGGCAGATTGTCGAGCAACCGGATCACGCCGTCCGGGCGCAGGCTGAAATGCAGGGTGTCGCCATAGTCCAGAAACTGGAACAGGGTTTGCAGTTCATGATAGCCGTCGTCCCGTTGTCCCAGAATATGTAGCATGAGGTTGAGCTTGGCGGGCGCCGGCAGCGACAGGCGGGTGGTGTTCAAGGTTGGGGCTCCAGCAGGTTGCGGGGCTGCCATTGTTTGATCAGCAGGGTGGCTTGCAGGTGGGGCCCGCTCAGACGGATGCGGCCGGGCAGGGAGAGTTGCTCGTGGCGTTGGTAGTCCGAGTAGTCCAGCTGCCAGCCGTCCTGTCGCAGCCGGCTGGCATGGCTGTCGTTGTTCAGGGTCAACTGATACGACGAGCCGGGGGCAGGGAGTCCGCGTACCCACCAGTACAGGCTGGATACCGGCAGGCTCCAGCCAAGCTGCTGCCGCATCAGCTGCTCGGGAGAGTCGGCATCCAGTTGCTGGCCGCCATGGGTCAGCCGGGTCAGGCCCCGTTCGCCTTGCAGCCGGGCCGAGCCCTGTCCCAGTGGGCCGCTGACCCGGATGTCGTAGTAATCATTGCGTTGCAGCCAGAACAGGGTGGCGCTGGCGTTTTGAGCGTCGCTGCGCACTCCCAGTTTGCCGCTGAGTTCCCAGGCTTGCAGCAGGCCGGATTGTTGCTGGTGCTGGCGCCAGACTGCGGGCGAACCGGCACCGTCCAGCTGTTCGCGGGGAGCGTTGAGCTGGCAGCCGGCCAGCAGGCCAAGCATCGCCAGCAATAAGGAAAAGCGTTTCATGGTCAGGGCTCTTGAGGTTGGGTCAGGCGCTGGATGGTGTCCAGCAGCACGGGATGTTCGGGGGCCTCTTTGAGGGCGGCTTTCCAGACTTTGCGAGCTTGTCGGGTCTGGCCCAGCGCCCAGAGCACTTCGCCCAGGTGGGCGGCGATTTCCGGGTCGGGGTTGCTGGTGTGGGCCTGTTGCAGATTCGACAGGGCCTGCTGGTACTGCCCGAGCCGGAAGTGCACCCAGCCAAGGCTGTCGAGGGTGGCGACGTCATCCGGTTGCAGCGCATGGGCGCGCTGGATCAGCTCCAGGGCTTCCGGTAGTCGCAGGTTGCGGTCGGCCAGCGTGTAGCCCAGGGCGTTGAGGGCTATGGCGTGCTCGGGGTTGTCGGCAATAATGGCGCGCAGGTCGGTTTCCAGTTGTGGCAGATCATCCCGCTGGTCGGCCAGCATGGCCCGGGTGTACAGCAGGTTGTGGTGGTCTGGAAACTGCTCCAGTGCCTGCCGGATGCGTTGCCATGCGGTTTCTTCGTGCTGGTGACGGGCCAGAAGTTCGGTTTCCAGCTGCCACAGGCTGTCGGCCAGCCGGGGCGCTTCAAGGCGGGCTTGTTGAAAGCTTTGGCTGAAGGCATCTGCTGCGTTATCGAGCAAAAGCAGCTCACCCAGCCGCTGGCGGGCTTGCAAATAGGAGCGTCCAGGCCTGACCTGGCCATAGGCCGATAGGGCTGGCCCGGTTTGCTCCAGAGCTTCCAGGCAGCGTCCCAGGTTAAGCCGGGCGGTGTCGGTAAAGCGGTTGCGGCCAATCAGCTCTTCCAGATAGATCATGGCTTCCTGCCAGGCTTCAAGATCCATGTTCAGATAGGCCAGTGCCAGCCGGTAGTCATCGTTGTCCGGCTCGTCCTGCAGCAGTTGCAAAAATTGACTACGAGCTTGGGGCAGGCGCTTGAGGGTGATCAGCTGATGCGCCAGTGCTTGGCGTGCCGGGCTGTAGCCGGGGTAGAGCCGTACGGCTTTGCGCAAGCTGTCCAGCGCCTGCTCCGGCCGTTCTAGCTGCTGGTAAAGCTGGGCCTGGAGCATCAGGGCGGGCAGTTTGCGGCTGCTTTTGGGCAGGTCGGCCAGCAGTTTTAGGGCTGCTTCGGGCTGATCGTTTTGCAACAGAATGGCCCGGGCCAGCAGCAAACCTTCCTGCTCTGGATGGCGCTGTTGCAGGTGTTCGAACTGTTGCAAAAGGGCTGGCTGGAGGTCGCTGTCGGCCTGGCTGGCGGTCACCACCAGAAAATCAAAATGGCTGTCACTGTCGGGGTCCAGCTGGATGGCCTGCTCCAGATGCGCCATCGACTGCTGTGGTTGTCTGGCCCGGATCAGCTCCAGCGCCAGGGTGCGGTGGGCATCAGCATTGTCCGGGGCGCTCTGTACCCAGTGGCGGGCATTGCTCAAGGCCAGAGGGCGCTGGTCGAGAAGGTTGGCGATTTGCCAGGCGCGCTCGCTGACGCGGGGGCTGGCAGTGGCTTCGGCCTGCTGGCTGTAATGGGCCAGTGCCAGTTCCGGCTGGTTGCGCTGGCCGGCCAGCTCGGCGACCAGCAGCTGATACAGGCTGTCGGCGGTAAAGCGGGCGGTAGTCACCGGGGCGCTGTGCTCCCGGGGTTCCAGCCTGGCTGCGGCGGTCGCAACGGCTTCGATCGGTGTGTCGGGCAGCTGGGCGCAGCCGACCAGTATCAGCAGGCATAAAGACAGGGGCGACAAGTATTTTTTCATGGTGGGTCTGGCAAGAAAGTGAAGCCGTGTGCGCATGATGACACAACCCCTTGATGCTGTCTTTGGTGTTTCGCCGGTAGCGGGCAGCTGTGCTAGACTTGGCCCCTTTTCGGGCAGCGGAATACTGTCCGGCTCCGGTTTTGACAGGCTGGCCCGTGTGGGGCGGCCGGTGATGGCAGGTATAACGGTAGCGCATGGCTTTTATTGCATTGGGGATCAACCATAAAACGGCGTCGGTAGATGTGCGGGAACGGGTGGCATTCGACCCGTCGCAGCTGCCGGAGGCTTTGCGCCGTCTGTGCCGTGAGGCCGGTGCCCGCGAGGCGGCCATTTTGTCGACCTGCAACCGTAGCGAGCTTTATCTGGAAATGGATGCCGGCCGGCAGGCACAGGTGCTGGACTGGCTGGCCCGCTATCACCAGCTGGATGCTGCTGATGTGCAGCATTGCGCCTATCTGCACGAGCAGGAACAGGCGGTGCGGCACATGATGCGGGTGGCCTGCGGGCTGGACTCGCTGGTGCTGGGTGAACCGCAGATTCTGGGCCAGATCAAGGATTCCTACGAAACCGCCCGCGAGGCCGGCACCCTTGGGCCAATGCTGGGGCGGCTGTTTCAGGCCACGTTCAATACCGCAAAAACCGTGCGTACCGATACCGCCATTGGTGAAAATCCGGTGTCGGTAGCCTTTGCTGCGGTCAGTCTGGCCAAACAGATTTTTGCCGACCTGGGACAAAGCCAGGCGTTGCTGATTGGTGCGGGCGAAACCATCACCCTGGTGGCCCGTCATTTGCATGAGCAGGGCGTGCGCCGCATTGTGGTGGCCAACCGTACCCTGGATCGTGCCCGCCTGCTGGCTGATGAACTGGGCGGCGAGGCGATTGTGTTGTCGGATATCCCGGATGCGCTGGTCAACAGCGATATTGTTATCAGTTCCACTGCCAGCCAGTTGCCGATTCTGGGCAAGGGTGCGGTGGAGCGGGCACTGCGGCTGCGCAAATACAAGCCGGTATTCATGGTCGACATTGCCGTGCCCAGGGATATCGAACCGCAAGTGGGCGAGCTGCGGGATGTTTATCTGTATACCGTGGACGACCTGCACGAGGTGGTGGCAGAAAACCTCAAAAGTCGCCAGGGTGCGGCCCGTGCCGCCGAAGAGCTGGTGGTGCGAGGTACCAGCGATTTCATGGCTCGCCTGCGTGAACTGGAGGCGGTGGATGTACTGCGTGCCGTTCGCCAGCAAGGCGAGACCGTTCGTGATGAAGAGCTGCAAAAAGCGTTACGGGCGCTGGCAGCCGGTAGCGAGCCGGAGCAGGTGCTGAGCCAGCTGGCCCGTGGCCTGACCAACAAGCTGCTGCACACCCCCAGCGTCCAACTCAAACGCCTGTCTGCCGATGGCCGCCACGAAGCGCTGGCGGTAGCACAGGAACTCTTTGGCCTTACCCCAGGTGAAGCAACCCCATGAAGGCTTCTTTAGTTACCCGGCTGGACACCCTGAAAGACCGTTACGAAGAACTGACCGCCCTGCTGGGCGATGCGCAGGTGATCAGCGACCAGAAGCAATTCCGTGACTACTCGAAGGAATATGCCGAAGTCGAGCCGGTGGTGCAGGCCTATCAGCGCTGGGAAAAGCTCAAGGCTGATCTGGCCGAGGCCCAGGCATTGCTCAAAGACAGCGATCCTGATGTACGGGAAATGGCCGAAGAAGAAGCCGCCGACTGCAAGGCCGGCATCGAACAACTGGAAGACGAGCTGCAAATCCTGCTGCTGCCCAAAGATCCCAACGACAGCCGCAACGTGTTTCTGGAAATCCGTGCCGGTACCGGCGGTGACGAAGCGGCAATTTTTTCCGGCGATCTGTTTCGCATGTATTCGCGTTATGCCGAGCGCCAGGGCTGGCGGGTGGAAATCCTGTCCGGTCACGAAGGCGAACATGGCGGCTTCAAGGAAGTTATTGCCCGGGTCGAGGGCGACAATGTATATGGCCGGCTGAAATTCGAGTCCGGTGCCCACCGTGTGCAGCGGGTGCCGGAGACCGAATCCCAGGGGCGGGTGCATACCTCGGCCTGTACCGTCGCCATTCTGGCCGAGCCGGACGAGCAGGCCGCGATTGAAATCAACCCGGCGGACTTGCGGGTGGATACCTACCGTGCCTCCGGCGCGGGCGGTCAGCACGTCAACAAGACCGACTCGGCGATCCGCATTACCCACATTCCCACCGGCATTGTGGTCGAGTGCCAGGAAGAGCGCTCCCAGCACAAAAACCGTGCCCGTGCCATGGGCTGGCTGGCCGCCCGTCTGCAGGACCAGCAAACCGCTGCCGCACAAAAAGAAATGACCGACACCCGCCGTTCGCTGGTCGGCAGTGGCGACCGCTCCGAGCGCATCCGCACCTACAACTACCCGCAGGGCCGGGTTACCGATCACCGCATCAACCTGACCCTGTACTCGCTGGATGATGTGATGCAGGGCGGGCTGGAGCAGGTGCTGGATCCGCTGCTGGTCGAGTTCCAGGCCGACCAGCTGGCCGCACTGGACGACTGACCATGACCACCATTGCCGGCCTGTTGCAACGGGCTACTACGCTGGACAGTGACAGCGCCAAACTGGATGTCGAATTGTTGCTGGCCCATGTGCTGGGCCAGTCGCGCAGCTACCTTTATGCCTGGCCCGGCAAGCAGCTGGACGCCGGACAACTGGCACAGTTTGAACAACTATTGTCCCGCCGCCAGACCGGCGAGCCGGTGGCTTACCTGCTGGGCCAGCAGGGCTTCTGGACGCTGGACCTGCAGGTCAGCAACCACACCCTGATTCCCCGTCCGGAAACCGAGCTGCTGGTGGAAACCGCCCTGGAGCTGGGCACCGCCCGTGCTGCCTTGCAGGTGCTGGACCTTGGCACCGGCACCGGGGCCATTGCGCTGGCACTGGCCAGCGAGCGTCCGCAGTGGCAGGTAACCGGCGTGGACCGGGTGGCCGAAGCGGTGCAGCTGGCGCAGCACAATGCGCTGAGCTGCCATCTGGGCGGTGTGCGCTTTCTGCACAGCGACTGGTTTTCAGCACTGGCCGGCGAGCGTTTTGACCTGATTGTCAGCAATCCGCCCTACATCGCCCTGCAGGACCCGCACCTGCAACAGGGCGATGTACGTTTCGAGCCGATGAGTGCGCTGGTGTCCGGTGCCGACGGGCTGGACGACATCCGCCGCATACTGGTGGATGCCGGTGCCCATCTGGCGGATCAGGGCTGGCTGCTGCTGGAGCATGGCTGGCAACAGGCCGCCGCCGTGCGGGATTTGATGCGCCATGCCGGCTTTAGCCAGGTGCAAAGCCGCCGTGATCTGGCCGGTCACGAACGCATCACCCTTGGCCAGTGGGCACACCGGCAGGAAGCGCTGGCGTGCTGACCGATACCGAGCTGCTGCGTTACAGCCGCCATATTCTGCTCAACGGCATTGATATCGAAGGCCAGCTGCGGCTGAAAAACAGCAAGGTGCTGATTGTCGGTCTGGGCGGACTGGGCTCGCCGGTGGCGCTCTATCTGGCCGCTGCCGGCGTGGGCGAGCTGCATCTGGCCGACTTTGACGTGGTGGACAGCAGCAATCTGCAACGCCAGATCCTGCACGACACGCCCGCCGAAGGCCGGCGCAAAACCGACTCGGCTTTACAGCGTCTACAGGCGCTCAATCCGTTGATCCATATCGAATTGCACCACGGCAAGCTGGATGCCGGCAGCCTGCTGGAACAGGTACAGGGTATGGACCTGGTGCTGGACTGCACTGACAACTTCCTGATACGTGACCAGCTCAATGCCGCCTGTCTGACCCGGCAGGTGCCCTGGATCAGCGGCGCTGCCATCCGCTGGCAGGGCCAGGTAACCCTTTATGACCCACGCCAGCCGCACAGCCCCTGTTACCGCTGCCTGTTTGGCGAGGGCGACGAGGATGATCTGGGCTGCAACGAAGCCGGTGTACTGGGGCCGCTGGTCGGCGTGATTGGCAGCATCCAGGCGGCTGAAGCGATCAAGCAGCTGGCCGGTTTTGGTACCAGCCTGCTGGGCCGTTTGTTGCTGGTCGACATGATGGACAGCCGTTTTCGTGAACTGCGCATCCAGCGTGATCCGCAGTGCAGTGCCTGTGGTGGCTGAGCATGGATCGCAATGCGCCAGTGGGCGTATTTGATTCGGGGCTGGGCGGGCTGTCGGTACTGGCCGAAATCCGCCGCCTGCTGCCGCACGAGTCGCTGCTGTATGTGGCTGACAGCGCCTATGTGCCGTACGGCGAAAAAACCACCGAAGAAATTATCGAACGCAGCTTGCTGTTAAGCGGCTTTCTGCTGGATCAGCGGGCCAAGGCGCTGGTGGTGGCCTGCAATACCGCCACGGCTGCCGCCATTCAGCAGTTGCGCGAGCGCTGGCCGGGCCTGAACGTGATTGGCATGGAGCCGGCGGTCAAACCGGCTGCAGCGCAGTCGCATAGCGGCAAGATTGGCGTGCTGGCTACCACCGGCACCCTGCGCAGCGCCAAGTTTGCCGCCCTGCTGGAACGCTATTCCAGCCAGGTGCAGGTGCTGACCCGGCCCTGCCCGGGACTGGTCGAGCGCATCGAAGCCGGCGAGCTGGACAGCCCTGCCACCCGTGAACTGCTGGCCGGCTATGTGCAGCCGCTGCTGGCGGCCGGCTGCGACAGCCTGATCCTGGGCTGTACCCATTACCCCTTTATCCGTCCGCTGCTGCGTGAACTGGTGGGGCCGGATATTGCCATTATCGACACCGGTGCCGCTGTGGCCCGCCGCTTGCAAACCCTGCTGGCGGCTGATGACCTGCTTGGCGATGCCGCCATGCCGGACGACCACTTTTATACCACCGGCGAGCTGGCCGCCATGCAGCGGGCACTGCCAGTGCTGTGGAACGGTGCAGTAACGGTGCAGGCGCTGCATCTATGACGCAGGAGAATGAGCGATGGATGAAATAACCCGGCTGGCCGCCGAACTGGGCCGGCTGCTGCAGGCACAGGGAGCGCAGGTTGCCACTGCCGAATCCTGCACCGGCGGCGGCATTGCCGAGGCCATCACCCGCATTGCCGGCAGCTCGGCCTGGTTCGAGGCCGGCTATGTCACCTATTCCAACGCACAGAAAACCCGCCAGTTGCAGGTGCCCGAAGCGCTGTTTATTAGCCATGGCGCTGTCAGCTTGCCGGTGGTGGAATCCATGGCAAGGGGCGCACAGGCCAACAGCGGTGCCCGCTATGCGGTAGCGGTCAGCGGTATTGCCGGGCCGGGCGGTGGCACTGCGGAAAAACCGGTGGGCACGGTTTGTCTGGCTTGGGCCAATGGCGACCAGATTGTGGCCCGTTGCCTGCATTTTCAGGGGGACCGTACCGCCATTCGTCAGAAAGCGGTCGAGCAGGCCTTGCAGGGGCTAATCTGCCTGTTCGAGTGAAAACGGCAATACGGTTATTGTCATTTGTAAAAAAACAGGCATAATACTGTTCAAGTATACAGTGTTTGGCCGGCCCGCTTTGCCGGCTTTGAATTTCAGACGACGAGGTTGATGACGATGGACGAGAACAAGAAAAAGGCGCTTGCGGCGGCCCTTGGCCAGATTGAGCGCCAGTTTGGCAAGGGTGCAGTGATGCGCATGGGTGACCAGGAACGTCAGGCCATTCCGGCCATCTCTACCGGCTCGCTGGGGCTGGACATTGCTCTCGGCATCGGCGGCCTGCCCAAGGGCCGTATCGTTGAAATCTACGGTCCTGAATCCTCCGGTAAAACCACGCTGACCCTGTCGGTGATTGCCCAGGCACAAAAGGCCGGTGCCACCTGTGCCTTTGTCGATGCCGAGCATGCGCTGGACCCCGAATACGCCGGCAAACTGGGCGTCAATGTGGACGATCTCTACGTGTCCCAGCCGGATACCGGCGAGCAGGCACTGGAAATCACCGACATGCTGGTGCGTTCCAATGCGGTCGACGTGATTGTGGTCGACTCGGTGGCGGCACTGGTACCCAAGGCTGAAATCGAAGGCGAAATGGGCGATACCCACGTTGGCCTGCAAGCCCGCCTGATGAGCCAGGCGCTGCGTAAAATTACCGGCAATATCAAAAACGCCAACTGCCTGGTGATCTTTATCAACCAGATCCGCATGAAAATCGGCGTCATGTTCGGCAGCCCGGAAACCACCACCGGCGGTAAC
>CAZMLX010000054.1:10219-12594 GCA_964567275.1 uncultured Thiopseudomonas sp.
TCGGTGCGTCTGGATATTCGCCGTATTGGTGCGGTGAAAGAAGGCGACGAGATCGTCGGTAGCGAAACCCGGGTCAAGGTGGTCAAGAACAAGGTGGCGCCGCCGTTCCGTCAGGCCGAATTCCAGATTCTTTACGGTCGCGGCATCTACCGTACCGGCGAGATCATCGACCTCGGCGTGCAGCTCGGCCTGCTGGAAAAGGCCGGCGCCTGGTACAGCCACCAGGGCACCAAAATCGGCCAGGGCAAGGCCAACTCGGCCCGCTTCCTGGAAGAGAACCCCGAGCTGTGTGAAAGCCTTGAGCAACAGATCCGTGCTCAGCTGCTGACCAATGGCGGCGCTGCTGCGGCTCAAGAAGAAACCGAAGACGACGTGCTGGACGACTGAGACAGGCTGGCAGGTGCTTTGAGCACCTGCCTTTGGCAGGTTTTAAGACCCGGCACCCTGCCGGGTTTTTTAATACGGAAACCCGAACCATGAAAGGCAAACCACTGGATACGCCCGCAGACATCCGCCGCACCGCCATGGACCTGCTGGCCCGACGCGAACATGGCGTACAGGAACTCGGCCGCAAACTGTTGCAGCGGGGGGCCGAGCCTGAACAGGTTGCCGAACAACTGCAACGCTTGCAGGATGATGGCCTGCTCAACGAGGACCGTTATCTGGAAAGCTACATCCGCAGCCGGGCGCTGGGCGGCCGCGGGCCGGCCCGTATCCGTGAGGAGTTGCAACAGCGGGGGCTGGCGCGCAGTGCCATAGAGCAGGCGCTGGATGAAACAGAGGTCGACTGGCAAGAGCAGCTGTGCGAACTGTGGCAGCGCAAATTCGGTGAAAAACCGGCCGATCAGAAAGCCTATGCCAAACAGGCGAGATTTTTACTGTACCGGGGTTACCCGATGGATTGGGTGCAGCGCTTGCTGCGCTGATCAGGAACCTGTTTGACCACCAGGGTCAGCCAGAAACACAAAAGCCGGCGCTTGCCGGCTTTTGTGTTTCAACCCGGCGCATCAGGCGTTGCGTTCACGCGCGATGGCACGGTAGCCAATGTCCTTGCGGTAGAAGCAGCCGTTCCAGCTGATTTTTTCCGCCAGTTTATAGGCGTTGGCCTGCGCTTCGGCGACGGTGGCACCCAGTGCGGTGGCACAGAGTACACGGCCGCCGCTGTTGATGACCTGGCCGTCCTTGAGGCTGGTACCGGCCTGGAACACCTTGCCCTCCAGCCGGGCGGCGTCATCCAGACCACTGATCACCTGGCCCTTGAGGTAGTCGTCGGCCGGATAACCGCCGGACGCCAGTACCACGCCCAGGCTCGGACGCGGGTCCCACTGGGCTTCGATCTTGTCCAGTGCGCCGGCCATGGCGCCTTCCAGCAGCAGCACCAGGCTGGACTCCAGACGGGCCAGAATCGGCTGGGTTTCCGGATCGCCAAAGCGGCAGTTGTATTCGATGATCTGCGGGTTGCCCGCCTTGTCGATCATCAGCCCGGCATACAAAAAGCCGGTGTAAACATTGCCTTCGGCCGCCATGCCGCGCACGGTAGGGTAGATAATCTGGTCCAGTACGCGCTGATAGACTTCATCGGTTACTACAGGAGCAGGGGAGTAAGCTCCCATACCGCCAGTGTTGGGGCCGGTGTCGCCGTCGCCAACGCGCTTGTGGTCCTGGCTGGTGGCCATGGGCAGCACGTTGCCGTTGTGGTCAACCATGACGATAAAGCTGGCTTCTTCGCCATCCAGGAAGTCCTCGATCACCACGCGGGAGCCCGCGTCGCCAAAGGCATTGCCGGCCAGCATGTCGGTGATGGCGTCTTCGGCGTCCTGCAGGGTCATGGCGACGATGACGCCTTTGCCGGCGGCCAGACCGTCGGCTTTGACTACGATGGGCGCACCGCGCTCGCGTACATAGGCCAGCGCTGGCTCGACCTCGGTGAAGTTGGCGTAACCTGCGGTAGGAATCTGGTGGCGGGCCAGGAAGTCCTTGGTAAAGGCTTTGGAGCCTTCCAGCTGGGCAGCGGCCCGGGTCGGGCCATAAATGGGCAGCTGGCGGGCACGGAAGGCATCCACTACACCAGCGACCAGCGGCGCTTCAGGGCCAACAATGGTCAGTGCAACCTGGTTCTGCTCGGCAAAGTCGGCCAGCTTGTCCAGCTCCAGCACGCCGATATCCAGGTTTTCACACTTGGCTTCGGTGGCAGTACCGGCGTTGCCGGGCGCTACAAAAACAGTTTCCACCCGTGGGTCTTGGGCGGCTTTCCAGGCCAGGGCGTGTTCACGTCCGCCGTTACCAATAATCAGAATTTTCATGTTATTACCTTACGAAAGAGGAAGCGCTGAATAATGTAGGCGAGGCAGTCGGGGCTAGGCAAAAATCGGCGC
>CAZMLX010000055.1:0-12436 GCA_964567275.1 uncultured Thiopseudomonas sp.
CAGGATTATCTGTTCCTGGTCCACTTTGGCCGTGCCTATGCGCTGGCTGCCTATAAAAGCCGCAACATTACCGAGCTACGCCATAGTCTGGATGGCCTGAAAACCATTATCGACCTTGAGCTGGGCCTGCATGTGGACTATTGCCGCGAGTGGGGCATCAGCGAGGACGAGCTGGCCGCGCTGCCTGAAGCGCGTGCCACCATGGCGTATACCCGCTACGTGCTGGATACCGGCAACCGTGGCGATCTGCTTGACATGCACGTGGCGCTGGCGCCCTGTCTGGTGGGTTATGCGGTGGTGGCGGACTGGATCAACTCCCGTACCGAAACGCTGCGTGGGGACGGCAATCCTTACGATGCCTGGATTCGCATGTATGAGAGTGATGGCTTTCAGGCTGCCCGCCGTGCCGAGGAAGCCTGGCTGGACCAGCGTCTGGCGGAGGTCACGCCCCGACGTTTTGAAGAGCTGGTGACGATTTTTCGTGATGCCATCCGGCTGGAAATTGCCTTTTGGCAGCAGGGTCTGGATCTTGCACTTTGAAGCTGCTCCAGACCGTCATCGTGTCAACACTTGGCGAAGAACATCCAGCACTATGAGAGCTTTCTAAAGCCTGGCCGGCGGCCTTCAGCTATCAGGCTCCGGCTCAGGTTCTTCGGCCCGGCGTGCCTTGATCTCTTTCAGGTCCTGGATGAATTCGCGCCACAGCATTACCAGTACCACCATCAGTGCCGGGCCGATAAACAGCCCAAGAAAGCCCATGGTTTTCACGCCGCCCACCAGGCCGAAGAATGTGGGCAGGAAAGGCAGTTTGATCGGGCCGCCGACCAGCCTTGGGCGGATGAACTTGTCGACCAGGAACAGCTCGAACGCTCCCCATAGAAACAGCAGGATGCCTTCGGTGGAGTGGCCGGTGCTGACCAGATAGAGCGATACCAGGGTGAAGCTCAGGGGTGCGCCGCCGGGTACCAGTGCCATAAAACCGGTGACGACGCCCATGATGACCGGTGAGGGGAAGCCGGCAATCCAGTAGGCCACGCCCAGGATCAGTCCTTCGGCAATGGCGATAACGCCCATGCCCAGCACGGTGGAGCGGATGGCTTGCGGGATCACCCGCGAGTAGCGGAACCAGCGTCTGGGGTAGAAATATTCGCCGGCCTTGTCCAGCTGGCCGACCAGGCTGTGGCCGTCCTTGTAGAGGAAAAACAGGGTAATCAGGGTAAAGGTCAGGGTCAGGAAGATATGCAGAATGCTGCCGCTGGTGGCAATGACGTTGCGGTACACCGAACCGATATTCTGGCTGCCGAATACCTGGGTGATCTCGCCAATCATGCCGGGTGCGCTCAGGTGTTCGTTCCAGTTTTCGGTCAGCCATTCGCCGGCCAGCGGAATGGAAGCAAACCAGTCCGGCGCCATGACGCCGGTGGTGTTGGCGCTGACGGCCCAGCCCAGCACGCTGATGATTTCCTTGATGGTGTAGGACGTTAGAAAGCCCAGCGGTGTAACCAGAAAAACGATGGCAGCCAGGGTGGCAAGGCTGGCGGCGGTGGTGTGTTTTTGTTCCAGCCGTTGCAGCAGCCGGCTGTAAATCGGCCAGGTAATGATGGCGATGATAAAGGCAATGATGACCGGCTTGGCAAAGCTGTGGAAAAAGTACACGCCGGTGGCAATCAGCAGCATCAGGGTCAGCCTGATCCAGAAGGCATGAAAGGGCAGGTAAGCAGGCTGTTTGGGGGATGGGGGTGATTGCATGGCCAGATCCTTGCTGCCGGTCTGAGCCGCCAGGCGGGTAATGAATGGCACAGCCGGCGCAAGGCCGGTCTGCATGTTTCCCGGAAAGGCAGGGATACTAGCACACTACAAAAGCCGGTGAACCGGCTGAAATAAAATCTTACCAGTTGAGTGAGTTGCCGGTTTGCGGGCACACACCCGGCGCCCGGGCCGGGTGTGTTGAGGGGGCGAGCTTGCCGTGCCGTACCGGGCTTTTAGCCCGGTACGCCTTGCCATTGCTGCATGAAGTGGTCGAAATCGGGCTGGGGTGCCGCTTCGATGGCTTGCTGGGCGCTGTGGGAGTCGCTGGCCAGTTGCTGATAGTGGGCCTGGCGCTCGGCCGACAGCGGACGTGCCCGCAGATCGGCGGCATGCTGTTGGCTCAGTTGCAGGGCCAGTTCGGCAAAGCTGCACTGCTGCTGTTGCAGGGTGGCCAGCAGCCGGGCGGATGGTGTCAGGCTGGCATCGGCGACCTTGGCCCGCTGCAGCTCCAGCGCTTCGTTATGCCGGCTGTGGCCAGTGGCGCTGTCGAGCAGTTCGGCACAGTGCTGGATGTCATCCAGCAGCTGGCTGGCCCAGTCCTTGAGGCTGACCGGCTGGCCGCCACGGCTCAGTTGCAGGCCGGGGCTGCGGCCCCGGTTGACTACGGCCTGGAAGTTTTGCCGGGTTTCCGGACATTCGTTGCCGGTGAACAACGGGCTGTCGGTCAGGGCGCAATACAGCAGGAAACTGTCGAGGAAGTGCGCCTGGGGCAGGTCGATGCCCAGCGGCAGGAAGGGGTTGATGTCGACGCAGCGGGCTTCCACATACTGGATGCCGCGCTTGATCAGCGCCTCGACCGGACGTTCGTTGCCCTCGGTGATGCGCTTGGGGCGAATGGTCGAGTAGTACTCGTTTTCGATTTGCAGAATATTGGTGTTGATCTGCTGCCACTGGCCGTTGGCATCGTGGGTGCCCTGCGCCACATAGTCGGGGTAGGGGGTACTAACCGCCTTGAGCAGGCTATCGGTGTAGTTCTGCAGGTTGTTGTAGCAGGGCGTAATGCCGGCCTGGGCGTTGCTTTGGTAACCCAGGTCGCTCATGCGCAGGCTGGTGGCCCAGGGCAGGTAGAAGGTTTGCTCATCCAGTTGCTCCAGCGCATGGCCGGGCAGGTCGCGCACAAAGCTGGCATCCACCGCCGGCGAGGCACCAAACAGGTACATCAGCAGCCAGCTGTAGCGGCGGAAGTTGCGGCTCAGGGCAATGTAGCGCTCGGACTGGTAGTCCTGCAGGCTTTGGGTATCGCCTTCGGCCTGTTGTAGCAAGGCCCAGACCGACTCGGGCAGGGAAAAGTTGTAATGGATGCCGGCAATGCACTGCATGGTTTTGCCATAGCGCAGCGCCAGGCCCAGCCGGTACAGGTACTTGAACTGGCCCACTGTCGAGTTGCCATAGCGGGCAATGGGAATCTCTGCCTCGGCCGGCAACCGGCAGGGCATGGAGGGGCTCCACAGCAGTTCGTCACCCAGCTGGCTGTAGGTAAAACGATGGATCTCGTCCAGCTCCTGCAGGGTGTCGGCGGTGTCGGGGTGGGCCTGGGTGATGAACTCAAGCAGCGGTTCGGCATAGTCGGTGGTAATGCTGCCGTGGGTCAGGGTGGAACCCAGGGCGGCCGGGTGTTCGGTCATCGACAGCGCAGCGGTAGCGCTGGTGCGCAGTGTTTCCCGTTCAATGCCGTGCAGACAGCCTTGCAGCAGCCGGACCTGATCGGGTTGGCCAAGCAGGGCCAGACGTTGGGTATAGATTTCGCTCAAAAGAACATCCTCGAATTGCTACAGGACGCAGCCAATGGCGGCCACTTTAACAGTGAACCGCCATTCGGGCAGCCCGCAGGCTTATTTTTTCTTGATTTTGCCGGCATTGGCAAACAGCGCTGCCATGGTACCGCCTGCGCTGTTTTTGTCGCTGGCTGGACGGGAGCGCGGGCTATCGTTGCGGGGCCGCTGGTCACGGGGCGGGCGTTGTGGCTGGCTGTTGCGGGCTTCGCCCGGCTCATCCGACAGGCGCATGCTCAGGGCAATGCGCTTGCGTGGAATATCCACTTCCATGACCTTGACTTTGACGATATCGCCGGCCTTGACCACGGTGTGCGGGTCCTGCACAAAACGGTCGGCCAGCGCCGAGATATGCACCAGGCCGTCCTGATGCACGCCAATATCAACAAAGGCGCCGAAGTTGGTGACGTTGGTGACTACCCCTTCCAACAGCATGCCCGGCTCAAGGTCTTTCAGGTCTTCTACGCCGTCCTGGAAAGCGGCGGTCTTGAACTCGGGGCGAGGGTCACGGCCGGGCTTGTCCAGCTCGGCCAGAATATCGGTGACAGTCGGCAGGCCGAAGTTTTCATCGGTGAACTGTTTGGGGTCGAGCTGGCGCAGAAACGCCGAATCGCCAATCAGCGAGCCAATGTCCCGGCCGGTATTCTCGGCAATACGTTTGACCAGCGGATAGGCTTCCGGGTGTACGGCGGAGGCATCCAGCGGGTTGCTGCCGTTCATTACCCGCAAAAAGCCGGCGGCCTGCTCAAAGGTTTTCTCGCCCAGGCGGGGTACTTTTTTCAGCTGGCTGCGGCTGGCAAAGGCACCGTTGGCATCACGAAACTCCACTATATTGTTGGCCAGCGTGCTGTTAAGGCCGGAAATGCGGGTCAGTAGCGCAGCGGATGCCGTATTTACGTCCACGCCGACGGCGTTAACGCAGTCCTCGACCGTGGCATCCAGCGAGCGGGCCAGCTGCACCTGTGACACATCGTGCTGGTACTGGCCGACACCAATGGATTTGGGATCGATCTTGACCAGCTCGGCCAGCGGGTCTTGCAGGCGGCGGCCGATGGATACCGCGCCACGCAGCGATACATCCAGCTCGGGGAATTCTTTCGCCGCCAGCTCGGAAGCGGAGTACACGGAAGCGCCGGCCTCGCTGACCATGATTTTCTGCATGCGCAGCTGCGGCATGCCCTTGACCAGCTCGCCAGCCAGCTTGTCGGTTTCACGGCTGGCGGTGCCGTTGCCGATGGCGATTAGCTCGACCTGATGCTGCTGGCACAGTGCGCCCAGCGTAGCCAGGCTCTGGTTCCACTTGTTCTGGGGTGCATGGGGGAAAATGGTATCGGTGGCCAGCAGCTTGCCGGTTTCGTCCATTACCGCCACCTTGCAGCCGGTACGCAGGCCGGGGTCGAGTGCCAGGGTACGGCGCGGGCCGGCCGGGGCGGCCAGCAACAGGTCGTGCAGGTTACGGGCGAATACGCTAATGGCTTCGGTTTCCGCCTGTTCGCGCAACGTGCCAAACAGGTCGGTTTCCAGATGGGTGGACAGCTTGATGCGCCAGGTCCAGCGCACCACCTCGGCCAGCCAGGCATCGGCAGGGCGGCCGTGGTTTTCAATGCCAAACTGTTTGGCAACCATCACTTCACAGGGATGCATTACGGCATCCGGTTCGCCCAGCGCCAGTGACAGGTTGAGAATGCCCTCGTTACGGCCACGGAACATCGCCAGTGCGCGGTGTGAGGGTACCGACTTGAGCGGCTCGTCATGCTCGAAGTAGTCGGCAAACTTGGCGCCTTCCTGTTCTTTGCCGGCGGCCACACGGCTGCTGAGTTTGGCATCGCTATGCAAGGTGTTGCGCAGGCGCTCCAGCAGGGCGGCATCTTCGGCAAAGCGCTCCATCAGGATGTACTTGGCACCTTCCAGCACGGCTTTGGCATCGGCAAAGCCAAGGTCGGGCTGGATAAAACGCCCGGCTTCGGTCTCGGGGTTCAACGTCGGGTCGGCAAACAGCCCGTCGGCCAGTTCGCCCAGGCCGGCTTCCAGCGCAATCTGGCCCTTGGTGCGGCGCTTTTTCTTGTAGGGCAGGTACAGGTCTTCCAGCCGCACCTTGGTATCGGCGGCAAGAATGTCGTGTTTCAGTTCTGCGGTCAGCTTGCCCTGTTCCTCGATGCTGGCGAGGATGCTGGTGCGGCGCTCTTCCAGCTCGCGCAGGTAGCGCAGGCGCTCTTCCAGGGTGCGCAGCTGGGTATCGTCCAGGCTGCCGGTGACTTCTTTACGGTAACGGGCGATAAAAGGCACCGTTGAGCCTTCGTCGAGCAGGGCTACGGCCGCCGCCACATTGCGGGTGACCACGCCCAGTTCTTCGGCGATTTTGGCGTTGATATCGAGCATGAAAAACCTGTGTCCGGATGTCAAAGGCGGGGATTATAGGCCAGCCAGCCGGTAGCGTCATTACAGTCTGCCCTTTGGACGGGACAGTTCCTTTGCAAGATTTGTTAACAAAGGTCGGGCCGTTGCTCGTGACTCTGTGTGCATAATGTGGCCTTTGGAACCCGGCTCGGAAACAGGACGGTGGCAAACATGAGTGACGGTGAAAAAATTCTGGTGGTGGACGACGACGGACGTTTGCGCAATCTGCTGGAGCGCTATCTGAGCGAGCAGGGCTTCCGGGTGCGGGCGGTGGAGGATGCGGCCCGCATGGGCCGGCTGTTGGCACGGGAGCATTTTGCGCTGGTGGTGCTGGATTTGATGCTGCCGGGCCAGGACGGACTTGAAGCCTGCCGCAACTTGCGGGCGGGCGGCAACCAGATTCCGGTGATCATGCTGACTGCCAAGGGTGATGAGGCCAGCCGGATTGAAGGGCTGGAACAGGGAGCGGATGACTATCTGGCCAAGCCGTTTAATCCGCGCGAGCTGCTGGCCCGTATCCGGGCGGTGCTGCGCCGCCAGGGTACCCAGGTTTTGGGGGCGCCCAGCAATGTGGGCCAGGAGGTCAGCTTTGGTGACTGCACCCTGTTTCTGGCTACCCGCGAGCTGCGCAAGCTGGATGCCGTGCACATGCTGACCACCGGCGAGTTTGCCGTGTTGCGGGCGCTGGTACAGCATCCCCATGAGCCCCTGAGCAGGGACCGGCTGATGACGCTGGCCAAGGGCCGCGAATGGGATGCCATGGAGCGCTCCATTGATGTGCAGGTGTCGCGGTTACGCCGTATGATCGAACCTGACCCTTCCCGGCCACGCTATATCCAGACGGTCTGGGGTGTAGGTTACGTGTTTGTGCCGGATGAACAGGCCGATGGCTGAGCCGGCTGTTGTGCCGCAGGAGTAAATCTTGTTCTGGTATCCAAAAAGTTTTTTTGCCCGCAGTCTGATGCTGGTACTGCTGGCGGTGCTGTTTTCCAAGGCGCTGACCCTGCTGTATTTGCTCTGGAATGACGACGTACTGGTGGATCGCCAGTACAGTCTGGGTGCCGCCTTGACCCTGAGAGCTTACTGGGCGGCCCAGCCCGACGAGCGGGAAGCCATTGCCGAGGCGGCCGGTTTGCAGCAGGTGCGGGAAAAACATGTACCCGAAGGCGAATGGCAATGGCCCTACAGCGATATTTTTGTTGACCAGATGCGGGCCGAGCTGGGCGAGGATGCCCAGGTGCGTATCAGTGCGCTGAGCCCGCCTTCACTCTATGTGTATGCGCCCCGGCTGGGCCCTGAGTGGATCCAGGTGCCGCTGTATCCGCACCCCTTGCGCGGGCAACGGTTGTGGAACCTGTTCGGCTGGTTTCTGGGCATTGGCCTGCTGACCACCGCCGCCGCCTGGATGTTTGTGCGTCAGTTGAGTATGCCGCTGAAACGCTTGCTGGTGGCGACCCGCCAGTTTGGCCAGGGTGGCAGTGTGCACTTGCCGGTGGATGTGGATACGGCCAGCGAAATTGCCGAGGTATATCGTGCCTTTAACCAGATGACCACCGATATCGGCCAGGCCACCCGCGAACGGGAACTGATGCTGGCGGGCATTTCCCACGACCTGCGCACGCCCTTGACCCGCATGCGCCTGTCGCTGGCGCTGCTGGGCGATGACAACGAGCTGGCCAGCGACATGGTGCGGGATATTGAAGACATGGATGCCATTCTGGGCCAGTTTATGGCGTTTATCCGGGACGGCCGCGACGAGCCGCTGCAGGATACCGATCTGGCCGAGCTGGTGCGCAGCGTGCTGGTGCCTTATCGCCAGCAGGACTGCCGGATCAGCTTTGACTGTGACTTTGAGCCGGTGATGCCGCTGCGCCGGTTGTCGATCAAGCGCATGCTGGTCAATCTGCTGGAAAATGCCCAGCGCTATGGCGGCGACCACATCGAAATCAGGCTGGAGCGGGAAGGGCGAGAGCGCCAGCCCCGAGCGGTGCTGACCGTGCGTGACTCGGGACCGGGTATTGCCGAAAGCGAGATGGCGAGAATTTTTACCCCCTTTACTCGTGGCGACCAGGCCCGCAGCAGCCAGGGTGCCGGGCTGGGGCTGGCGATTGTGCGGCGGGTGGTCAGCATGCACCAGGGCAGCATCAACCTGGCCAACCATGTCAATGGCGGGCTGGAAGTCAGAATTTCCCTGCCTCTTGAAACCCGCACCCGCAAGCCCAAGATTATGGGGGTTCCCAAACCCGCAACCTGGATTCGCCATGGAAAAAGTACGCATTGACAAGTGGCTGTGGGCTGCCCGTTTTTTCAAAACCCGCAGCCTGGCCAAAACCGCCATCGAAGGAGGCAAGGTGCATTGCCGTGGCGAACGCTGCAAACCGGCCCGTGACGTGCGGGTGGGCGATCAGCTGGAAATCCGCTGTGGCTATGACTTGCGCACCGTGGTAATTGAAGCGCTTAGCGATGTGCGCCGTGGCGCCCCCGAAGCACAATTGTTGTACCGCGAAACCGAAGACAGCCTGCGCAAACGTGAAGAAGAAGCACAGCTGCGCAAAGCCGGTGGCCTGGGCATCCAGACCGACGGCCGGCCCGACAAAAAACAACGCCGCCAGCTTGATCAGTGGCTTGACCAGTTTTGATTTCCACATCCTCACCCCATTGCACAGAGATTGTGGCAGTGAGGGGTGTGAATGAAGCAAACCTTGTGTCGCCAGGGATGGCGACAAAGAGCCTACAAGGACGTACTTGCGGCGTGTTTGCGTAATTCATGCCCCGCACTGCAAGCACCGATTTTGCATATAAAATTATCCCCAGGTACCCCATGACTGAAACCGATTTTTCCCAACGCTTCATCTTTGACAATCACGATGCTCGTGGCGAGCTGGTCAGCCTGGAGCAAAGCTATGCTCATGTGCTGTCCAAACATGATTATCCCGAGCCGGTGGCGGTGCTGCTGGGCGAGCTGATGGCGGCGGCGGCGCTGCTGGTCGGCAGCCTCAAGTTTGATGGTCTGTTGACCCTGCATGCCCGCAGTGAAGGCCCGGTGTCGCTGTTGTCGGTGGAGTGTTCCAGTGACCGTGAAATCCGTGCGCTGGCCCGTTTTGACCAGGTGCCTGCCGGTGCCGGCGTACAGCAGCTGCTGGCGGGCGGCGTGCTGGCACTGACGCTGGACCCGGCGGGTGGCCAGCGTTACCAGGGGCTGGTACCACTGGAAGGCAATAGCCTGGGCGAGTGCCTGGAGCTCTACTTTGCCAGCTCCGAGCAGCTGTCCAGCCGTTTCCAGCTATGCGCCGATGGCCGTCGGGCACGGGGACTGCTGTTGCAGCAGTTGCCGGTTGATATTCATGCCCGGGGCGAAGAGCGTGACGCCAGCTGGCAGCACCTGACCACGCTGGCCCAGACCCTGGGCAACGAAGAACTGCTGGCGCTGGACAACGAAACCCTGCTGCACCGCCTTTATCATGAAGAGGAGGTGCGGCTGTTTGCCGCACAACCGGTCAACTTTGGTTGCAGCTGTACCCGTGAGCGTACCGGCGAGGTGCTGTTGAGCCTGGGCGAAGAGGATGTATTGGCGCTGCTTCAGGAGCGTAACGGCGAAATTGAAATGGATTGCCAGTTCTGCAATACCCGCTATATTTTCCGTGCCGAAGACATCACCGGGCTGTTCGCTGGAAGTCGTACGACTGATGGCACTTCGACCGTGCATTAATTAAAAAAGTCTGGCATAATTTGCGAATTATTTTTCATTATGTAGTGCGGCTGGAAAGGCACTACCTAAAACTCTGAGAAACGGCCGGACCGTTGGGGATCGACATGACGCAAGCAAATACCGTTTACACTGACATTAGTGCTGCTGAACTTATTGAACTGGCTATCAGCCGTGGTGAAGGCAAGCTGGCCGACAACGGCTCGCTGGTTGTTGAAACCGGCCACCGTACCGGTCGTTCACCGGCTGACCGCTTCATCGTCAAAGAACCCGGCACCGAAGCCGACATTTCCTGGGGTGCGGTCAACCGCCCGGTTGAGCCGGCTGTATTCGACGCCCTGTGGGCCCGCGTTGAAGCCTATGTGGCCGAGCGTGACAGCTTTGTATCCCACGTGCATGTAGGTTCCGATCCCCGCTACTACCTGCCTGTCAAGATGACCACCACCACCGCCTGGCACAACCTGTTCGGCCGCTGCCTGTTCATCACCCCCGACAGCTACAACCCGTCCAGCAAAGCCGAATGGCAAATCATCAACGCTCCGTTCTTCGAGTGCGTACCCGAGCGTGACGGTACCAACTCCGACGGCACCGTAATGATCAACTTCGCCGCCAAAAAAGTGCTGATCGCCGGCATGCGTTACGCCGGTGAAATGAAGAAGTCCATGTTCTCCGTACAAAACTTCCTGCTGCCGGCCGAAGACGTGCTGCCCATGCACTGTGCAGCCAACGTCGGCGAGGAAGGCGATACCACCCTGTTCTTCGGTCTGTCCGGTACCGGTAAAACCACCCTGTCCGCTGACGAAAGCCGTTACCTGATCGGTGACGACGAGCACGGCTGGGCAGTTGGCAGCGTGTTCAACATCGAAGGCGGTTGCTACGCCAAGTGCATCGACCTGTCCGAGAAAAACGAACCGGTGATCTGGAAAGCCATCAAGTTTGGCGCCGTGCTGGAGAACGTGGTTCTCAACGACCAGCGCGTGGCCGACTTTGCCGACGGCAGCCTGACCCAGAACACCCGTGCCGCCTACCCGCTGGCCAACGTGGACAAAGTCACTGCAGAAAACCGTGCCGGCGAGCCCAATGCCGTCATCTTCCTGACCTGTGACCTGACTGGCGTACTGCCTCCGGTATCCATCCTCAACAACGAGCAGGCCGCTTACCACTTCCTGTCAGGTTACACCGCACTGGTTGGCTCCACCGAAATGGGTTCCGGCGGCGGCATCAAGTCCACCTTCTCCACCTGCTTTGGCGCACCGTTCTTCCCGCGTCCTGCCGGTGTGTACGCCGAACTGCTGATCAAGCGCATCCAGGCGTTTGGCTCCAAGGTATACCTGGTCAACACCGGCTGGACCGGCGGCGGCTACGGTGTTGGCAAGCGTTTCAACATTCCGACCACTCGTGGCGTGATTGCTGCCATTCAGAGCGGTGCCATCGCCAACGCCGAAACCGAGCACCTGGACATCATCAACCTGGACGTGCCCAAGGCGGTGCCTGGTGTTGAAACCAGCCTGCTCAACCCGCGCAACACCTGGGCCGACAAAGCCGCCTATGATGAAGCTGCCAAAGAGCTGGCTGCCAAGTTCATCGAGAACTTCAAGAAGTTCGAAGTGTCCGACGCCATTGTCAAGGCGGGTCCGAAGCTGTAATTGCGCACATGTGCGAGTAACAAGGGCCGCCCTCCGGGGCGGCTTTTTTGTGTGGCAAGTGCTGTTGTTGCAAACAGCGGGTGCAGCGGCTGTGCCGATGTAGTATAAGGAATGCCGCACTACAACCTGAAACCGGTGGGAAATTGTCGTGAACCTGTTGCACCAGATCATTGAAAGCAAAACCAGCCTGCGCAAGTCCGAGCTCAAGGTAGCCGACTATGTACTTGAAAATCCGGCGCTGGTCATGCACAGCTCCATGGCGGATGTGGCGCAGGCAGCGGGTGTCAGTGAACCGACCATTGTCCGGTTTTGCCGTGCCATCGGCTGTCAGGGGTTTCAGGACCTCAAGCTCAAGCTGGCGCAGAGCCTGGTGGCGGGAGCCAGTTTTGGCCAGTTCGCCATTCACGAGCACGACAAGGTGGCGGATGTCGCCATGAAAATCTTTGACACCACATTGCACACCCTGATTGATGTGCGTGAACATCTGGATGTCGAAGCGCTCGAGCAGGCGATCCAGGCCATTTCCGGTGCGCCCCGGGTTGAGTTTTATGGCTTTGGCGCCTCGGGTGCGGTAGCTGCCGATGCCCAGCACAAGTTTTTCCGGCTGTTGTTGACGGCTGCCGCCTATAGCGATCCGCACATGCAGGCGATGTCGGCAGTGACTCTGAAACCTGGTGATGTGGCCATTTGTATTTCCCAGTCTGGCCGTTCGCGGGACTTGCTCACCACCGCTAATCTGGTGCGGGAAACCGGCGCTACCCTGATTACCCTGTGCCCCAGCCAGACTCCGCTGGCCGAACAGGCCAGCATCAACCTGGCTATTGATGTGCAGGAAGATACCGAAATCTATACCCCGCTGACCTCGCGCATTGCCCACCTGGTGGTGATTGATGTGCTGGCGATGGGGGTGGCCATGGCCCGTGGTCCGGATCTGGTCAGCCACCTTAAAAGCGTCAAGCGCAGTTTGCGGACTTTGCGGCTGTCGCCCAAGACCAGTCGTTCTGCGGATGATTGATTGCTGTTTTTTTTGCGTGCGGTGTGGTGTGGCAGGTCGGGCGGGGCGCTGCGCAAAGCTGCGCTGCCACGACCGCCCGGGGGCGTTCATG
>CAZMLX010000056.1:0-12429 GCA_964567275.1 uncultured Thiopseudomonas sp.
AACAGCTCGCCACGCTGCTCGAAGTTTTTGAACATATCCAGACTGGCGCAGGCCGGAGCCAGCAAGACGCTATCGCCCGGGAAGGCCAGATCTGCGGCATAGCTGACCGCTTCCTCCAGGCTGGCCACACGGATGGCAAACACACCGGTTGCAGCCAGTGCGCTACGGATCAGTTCGGCATCGCGGCCCAGCAACACCAGTGCCCGGCAGTGCTCGCTGACCGCATCAGCCAGCTCGCTAAAGTCAGCGCCCTTGCCATCACCACCAGCAATCAGCACCAACTTGTGCTCATCGCTGGCCAGGCCCTCAATGGCAGCCAAAGTCGCACCGATATTGGTGGCCTTGGAGTCGTTGTACCAGTGCACTTCATACTTATCCGCCACCCACTGGCAGCGGTGTGGCAGGCCGGCAAATTCCTGAAGTGCCTGCAACATGGCCGGCATGGGCAGGCCCGCAGCAGTGCCCAGCGCCAGCGCCGCCAGTGCATTGGCCTGATTATGTCTGCCCGGGATTTTCAGCTTGCCGACCGCAAGCAGATTGTTGCTGCCACGGGCCAGCCAGCCATTACGCAAGCCAAACTCATGGTCATTTTGCGGCTCGGACAAACCAAAGCTCAGCCGCTTGCCGTCCAGCCTTGCTGGCTGCGCTGCGGCATCATCACGATTGATCACTGCCCACTCGGCCTGCTCATATACCTGCAGCTTCACCCCGGTGTAGTGCTGCAGGTTGCGGTAACGGTCGAGGTGGTCGGCACTGATATTCAGACAGGTGGCTGCCTTGGCCTGCAAATGACTGATGGTTTCCAGCTGGAAACTGGACAGCTCCAGCACATAAAGATCGGCCGGTTGCTCTAGCAGCTCCAATGCTGGCGTACCAATATTGCCGCCCACACCCACCTTAAGTCCGGCTTGCGCAGCCATCAGCCCAACCAGCGTGGTAACCGTGCTTTTGGCGTTGGAGCCGGTAATGGCAATCACCGGCGCCCGGGCATGCCGCAAAAACAAATCCACATCGCCGCTAATCTGTACGCCACGGGCAATTTCACGCTGAATCTGCGGGGTAGCCAGCGCCAGCCCGGGACTGACGTAGAGGGTCTGCGCCTGCGCCAGCAACGGGGTATCCAGCGAACCGCAATGCAGTTGCACCTGCGGGAACTCGCTGCGGATTTGCGCCAGTTCCGGCGGCTGCCCGCGGGTGTCCACAGCAGCCACGGCAACGCCCTGATGCGCCAGAAAGCGCACCAGTGACAGTCCCGTTTTACCCAGGCCAACCACGACCTGCAGCTGCTGTGTCATTGTTTGTTACCTCAGTTTCAATGTAGACAGACCAATCAGCACCAGCACCACGGTGATGATCCAGAAGCGCACAATCACCCGTGGCTCCGGCCAGCCTTTAAGCTCAAAGTGGTGGTGAATGGGTGCCATGCGGAACACCCGCTTGCCGCGCAGCTTGAACGAAGCCACCTGGATCACCACCGACAGGGTTTCCACCACAAACACGCCGCCCATGATGAACAGCACAATTTCCTGCCGGACGGCTACGGCCACCAGACCCAGTGCCGCACCCAGCGCCAGCGCACCCACATCACCCATGAACATTTGCGCCGGATAGGTGTTGAACCACAGGAAGCCCAGACCGGCACCGACCAGCGCACCACAGAAAATGATCAGTTCGCCCACGCCCGGGATATAGGGAATAAACAGGTACTGGGCAAAGGTGGCATGGCCAGACAGGTAAGCAAAAATACCCAGTGCACCACCCACCAGCACCGTTGGCAAAATCGCCAGACCATCCAGACCGTCCGTCAGGTTGACGGCATTGCTGGAGCCGACAATCACAAAATAGGTCAGCACTACAAAGCCCACTCCCAGCGGCAGGCTGACATCTTTCAAAAACGGAAAGATCAGCTCGGTTTCAGCCGGGCTTTGTGCCGTAACATAAAGGGCCACGGCAGCACCCAGGCCAAATACCGACTGCCAGAAATACTTCCAGCGGCCGGGCAAACCGCGGGGATTTTTTTCAATCACCTTGCGGTAATCGTCAACCCAGCCAATGGCACCGAACAGCAGGGTGGTCAGCAGCACAATCCACACATAGCGGTTGCTCAGGTCACCCCACAACAGGGTACTGATGGCAATGCTGGACAGGATCAGCGCACCGCCCATGGTCGGCGTGCCGGACTTGGGCAAATGGCTTTGCGGACCATCGGTACGCACTGCCTGGCCAATCTGCAGGTTGCGCAGGGTGCGGATCATCCAGGGGCCCAGCCACAACGACATCACCAGGGCGGTCAAAATGCCCAGAATGCCGCGCAGGGTCAGGTACTGAAAGACACCAAAGCCCTTGTAGTATTGCTGCAGGTATTCAGCAATCAGTAACAACATCAGCGTTCACCCTTGTCCGCAGTCAGAATGGCAGCCACCGCCTGTTCCATGGCGGCGCTGCGCGAGCCCTTGACCAGGTAACTGCTGGTCAGGGTCATCCGGTTGGCCAGGGCAGCCAGCAGTTCCGCGCTGCTGCCAAAGTGTTGTGCCAGCCCGTTAAAGGCTTGCACGGCATGAATCATGTTCGGTCCGGTGGCCAGCAGCACATCGGCCTTGCCGTTGGCATAGTCGCCCAGCGCCCGGTGCTCCTGCCCGGCCCAGTCGCCCAGCTCGCCCATGTCGCCCAGCACCAGAATGCGCTGCCCGGGCATGCCGGCCAGCAAATCCATACCGGCCCGCATCGAGGCCGGATTGGCGTTGTAACTGTCATCAATCAGCACCCCGCCATGGCTCAGCGCATGACGCTGGCAGCGCCCGGGTACTGCCTGCGCCTGCTGCAGGCCGGCGACAATAGCCTCGAGTCCGAGGCCGGCGGCATGGGCGGTGGCGGCGGCGGCCAGCGCATTGGCCAGGTTGTGGGCACCGGCCAGCTGCAGCTGTATGACCGCTTCGCCTTGTGGCGTGCATAGACGAAACTGCATACAGCCGGTAGCATCCGGTTGCGCATCGCGGGCATACACATCGGCCCGGGCATCACTGCAGGAAAAGCTGATCAGCGCACCCGCACTGGAGCGCTGCTGCCAGGCCGCAAAAGCGGCATCATCCAGGTTGAGCACCGCCACCGCATCGTTGTCCAGTTGATCCAGAATTTCGCCCTTGGCGGCAACAATGGCCTCCGGCCCGCCAAACTCGCCGGCATGAGCCATGCCGGCATTGTTGATCAACACTACCTGCGGCCGGGCCAGCGAGCGGGTCCAGGCAATTTCACCGGGCCGGGAAGCACCCAGCTCAATAACCGCCAACCGGTGTGCTGCGGTGAGCTCCAGCAGGGTCATGGGCACACCCAGCTCGTTGTTCAGGTTGCCCCGGGTGGCCAGCACTGCGGCTTCACCCAAAGCGGCACGGGCAATACCGGCCAGCAATTCTTTAACCGTGGTTTTGCCGCTGGAGCCGGTCAGGGCAACCAGGGTACCGGCAAAGCGGCTGCGGTTATGGGCACCCAGACGCCCCAGCGCAACACGGCTGTCAGCGACCTGAAGCTGTGGCAACGGGCTGTCTTGTACCTGCTCAACCACCGCCGCTACCGCTCCGGCAGCGGCTGCCTGGGCCAGATACTGGTGGCCATCAAAGCGGTCACCTCGCAGCGCCACAAACAGGTCGCCCGACTGTAAAGTCCGGCTGTCGGTCTGTACTGCGCCAACCTGCACGTCTTCGCCATGCAGATGCGCATCCAGTACCGGAACCAGTGCCGACAGCTGCCAGGGTTCAAACATGGGCAGCCTCCTCGTCCAGCGCCAGGCGTACCTGCTCCAGATCGGAAAAGGGGTAACGCACCCCGGCGATGTCCTGATAGTCCTCATGGCCCTTGCCGGCAATCAGCACCACATCACCGGCCTGCGCCTGGCCGATCGCTTCGGCAATCGCTTGCGCACGGCCAGCCGGCTCCTGCACCTCGACACCCTGTACCGCTGCCAGAATCTGGGCACGGATGGTGGCCGGGTCTTCAAACCTGGGATTGTCGTCGGTAACCCACAGGGCATCGGCCAGCTCGGCCGCTACCTGTCCCATCAGTGGACGCTTGCCGCTGTCACGATCACCGCCACAGCCAAATACACACAGCAGACGCCCCCCCGGGGCCACATGGGGACGCAGTGCCTGCAACACCTGGGACAGGGCGTCCGGAGTATGGGCATAATCCACCACTACCAGTGGCCGGCCTGCACGAGCCAGCGCCTGCATGCGCCCGGCCGGCGCCCGCAGCTCGGGAATCACCGCCAAAATGTCACCCAGCGCATAACCCAGCGCCGACAGGCTGGCCACCACCGCCAGCAGGTTGCTCAGGTTAAAGCGTCCCAGCAAGGGACTGCGAAGCCAGGCTTCGCCCTGGGGCGTGACCACTGCCGCTTCCACGCCCTGTTCGCCAAAACGGATTTCGCAACAGTGCAGGTCGGCATCGGTACGGCTCAGGCTGTAGGTTTTCACACCCTGCCCGGCATATTCGGCCGCCAGCCGCTCACCCAGTTCATCATCCAGGTTCAATACCCGGGCCTTGAGCGATGGCCACTCAAACAGGCGGGCCTTGGCCGCCGCATAGGCATCCATGGTGCCGTGATAGTCCAGATGGTCACGACTAAGATTGGTCAGGATGGCAATATCCAGATCCACCGCCGCCAGCCGGTTTTGTACCAGCCCGTGGGAAGAAACTTCCATCGCCACATGGCTGGCACCGGCCCGCTTCATGTCATTGAGAGCAGCCTGCAAACCAATCGGGTCAGGGGTAGTAAAACCGCTGTCCCTGAGACGGCCCGGAAAGCCGTTGCCCAGGGTGCCAATGACCGCACAGGACTCGCCCAGCAAATCCAGCGCCTGTGCCAACAGCTGGCTGACAGTGGTTTTACCATTGGTTCCTGTAACGCCCAGCATGGTCAGCGCACGGCTGGGCTCACCATAAAAACGGCCGGCAATGGCTGACAGTTGCGCCTGCAGACCCTGCACCGGAATCAGCAGGGCAGCGCTGTCCTGAATATCGGGAGCCCCTTCGGCCTCGTAAGCCACGGCAGCCGCGCCACGGGCAATGGCATCGGCAATGTGCAGCCGGCCATCGCTATCGCTGCCGGCAACCGCCAAAAACAGGTCGCCTGGCAACACTTTACGGCTGTCCTGGGTCAACTCGCGAATCAAAATGCTGCTCGGCGCCTGGGGCAGCAGCTGGTTCAACGGCATAGGCATCAGCTACGTCCCCTCGTCTGTTGTATGGTTTGCACAATGTCGTCCGGCAGGTTGTCCGGCCGGATATTCAACAAGCGCAGCGAGCCGGCCATCACCCGGCTAAATACCGGCGCTGCCACCAGACCGCCGAAATAACCACCCTCGGTCGGTTCGTCAATCACAATGGCCAACGCAATCCGCGGGTCGCTAACCGGGCCCACCCCGGCAAACAGCGAACGGTAGCTGCTTTCGGTATAACCGCCGCTGCTGGCCTGTTTCTTGGCAGTACCACTTTTACCAGCAACGTGATAACCCGGCACCCGGGCCCGGGCGCCACCGCCGCCCTCGTCTTCAACGACCGCCCGCAGCATTTCCAGAACCACCCGGCTGGTTGCCGGGTTCATGGCCTGCACACCGGGCTCCAGAGTATCCCGGCGCAGCAATGACAGCGGCATGCGCATGCCTTCGTTACCCAGGGTGGCATAGGCCGCTGCCAGCTGGGTGGCGGTGACCGACAGGCCATAACCGTAGGACAGGGTTGCAGTTTCAGTCGGTCCCCAGCGACGGTGCATGGGCAAACGGCCGCCACTTTCGCCCGGAAAGCCCAGTCCGGTATCCGTACCAAAGCCCAGCTGCTGCATCACGCCGTACACCGGCTCGGCACCGATATCCAGGGCAATCTTGCTGACACCGACGTTGCTCGATTTTTTCAGTACATGGGTCAGGTCCAGCACTCCGCCACGGGACACATCCTTGATGGTGTACTTGCCAATCTGCATTTGCCCGTTGCCGACATCCACGGTTGATTCCGGCCGCCAGCGGCCGGTATCCAGCGCAGCGGCGATGGTGAATGGTTTGACCGTTGAACCCGGCTCGAACACATCCACCAGGGCACGGTTACGGCTGCCGTCGGCACTCCAGGTGGCCCGGTTATTGGGGTTGTAGGACGGAAAATTGACCATGGCCAGGATTTCGCCACTGCGCACGTCCACCATTACCAGCGAACCGGCCTTGGCCTTGAACTCTTGCAACGTGCGGCGCAACTCCCGGTGGGCCAGATATTGCAGGCGCAGATCAATGGACAGGGCCACGTTCTGGCCCGGCTTGGCGTTTTGTACCACCTGCAAATCGGCAATGATCTGGCCGTGCAAGTTTTGCAGCACCTGCCGCTTGCCCTGCACGCCGGCCAGCCACTCGTCGTAGGACAGCTCGACGCCCTCGCGGCCGTTTTCATCAATATCGGTCAGCCCAACCAGATGGGCGGTAACCTCGCTGGCGGGGTAATAACGGCGAAAATCCTCGCGCTGATATACACCCGGAATTTTCAAGGCTGACACCCGCTCCCCCTGCTCCGGGGTAACGCCCCGCTCCAGATAAAGGAAGCTGCGGCTGGCATTGTCATCAATCTTGCCGGCCAGCGCCTCGGCACTGACGCCCAGTTCACGGGCCAGTTCCGGCCAGCGGTCACGGGCTTCAACCAGGATGCGGGGGTTGGCCCACAGCGTCATCACCGGGGTACTGACCGCCAGCGGCTCACCATTGCGGTCAGTAATCATGCCGCGGTGAGCGGCGATGGGAATATGGCGCAGGCTGCGCTTGTCGCCCTGGCCGGCCAGAAACTCCTGCTCGACAATATGCAATTCCATAATGCGCAGTGAAGCCCAGCTGGCCAGGCCCACCAGGCCAATGACCAGCAGGCCAAACCGCCAGCGGGGCTTCAGCCAGTCAAGCAGCAAACGCAGACGGTTCATGGTGTCACCATCCTGACCGCCGCCGGCTCCGGAATCTGCATGCCCAACTGCTCTACCGCCAGTTTTTCAATGCGGTTATGGGCAGTCCAGGTACTGTTTTCCAGCACCAGCCGGCCCCATTCAGCCTGCAAGCGGTCACGCTCCTTGATTTCAACAAACAGCTGGTTGAGCTTGTCCCGGCTGTCTTTGGCCGAATAGGCCACCGCAATGGCGGTAGCCACATTCAGTACAAAGAGTACGGCAATCAGGGCAGTCAATGCCGGCAGCGGGCGCTGCACCCGGCTCATCAGCATTTCTCCGCTACACGCATGACCGCACTGCGGGCACGGGGGTTGGCTGCCAACTCCTGCTCGCCGGCGTACTGCGGCTTGCCCAGCAGTTTCAGCACCGGCTCGAACGCCTGCGCCCTGACCGGCAGATGACGTGGCAAATTGTCGGCTTCGCCCTTGGCCAACCGACGCATGAAATGTTTGACGATGCGGTCTTCCAGCGAGTGGAAGCTGATCACCACCAGCCGGCCGCCCGGCGCCAGGCAGTCCACAGCGGCTTGCAGGCCCTGCTCCAGATCACCCAGTTCGTTATTGATATGAATGCGCAACCCCTGGAACGCCCGGGTGGCCGGATGCTTGCCTTTTTCCCAGGCCGGATTGGCCGCACTCACGACAGCTGCCAGGTCGGCGGTACGGGTAAAGGGCTGCTGCTGCCGGCGAGTCACAATGGCCTGCGCCATGCGCCGGGCAAAGCGCTCCTCGCCGTAGGTTTTGAATACATGAGCAATATCTTCGGCCGGCGCCTGTGCCAGCCAGTCGGCAGCGCTGAGGCCCGCAGCCGGGTTCATCCGCATGTCGAGCGGGCCGTCCTGCATAAAGCTGAAGCCGCGGCCGGCATCATCCAGCTGCGGCGAGGATACGCCCAGGTCCAGCAGCACGCCATCCAGCCGGCCCGCCAGACCACGTTGCTGCAGCTCGTCATGCAGCTCGGCAAAACTGCGCTGCACAATGGCAAAACGGGCGTCTTCAGCTGCCAGTTGCTGACCGGCAGCAATCGCCTGCGGGTCCTTGTCAAACCCCAGCAGCCGGCCCGCACTGCCCAGCCCCTGCAGCAGCAGCCGGCTGTGGCCGCCACGACCGAAGGTGCCATCCACATAACAGCCGTCCGCACGCACCTGCAGCGCTGCAATGGCTTCCTGCAGCAGCACGGTCACATGCTTGAATTCTGCGGCTCCAGTCACAGCACCAGCCCCCTCAACTCGTCCGGCAGCTCGGCCGGTTGTTGCAGGCGGGCCAGATCCTGTTCAGCCTGACGGCTCCAGGCCGCCTCGTCCCAGATCTGGAATTTGTGCAACAGACCCACCAGCAAGGTGTGTTTGTCCAGCCCGGCATAATCACGCAAACGGGGCGGAATCAGGAAGCGGCCACTGCCATCCAGCTCAAGATCAACCGCATTGCCAATCAGCAAACGCTGTAAACGACGGGTTTCTTCCAGCATCGAGGGCATGCGCGCCAGCTGGGTTTCAATGCGCTCCCACTCGCTCAGCGGGTATAGACACAGGCATGGCTCCGCCAGGTCGATGGTAAGTACCACCCGACCTTCACAACGCTCGGCAAGCTCCTCGCGATACCGGCTTGGCATCGCAAGTCGCCCCTTTGCGTCAAGATTGATTGCGCTGGAGCCGCGGAACATAAGTTGTTTTCACCTGTGGGAGGCGCAATCGACTGGAAAAACCCACTTTCTTCCACTTTGCGCCACTTCGGCACACTATAAAAACCACCCACAGGTGCGTCAAGCTGAAAGTCACCAAAAATCCCTTATATGTCGGATACTTAGCAAAAGCAGCCTAAAGCAGGACGTCAACTTTCAGAGACAAAAAACCACCGCCCTTGACCATCAATCGATTAAATGGCCAAGTTAAAGTGGTTTGTTAAGAGAGCCCTGATTACAGACAGTAACAAAGGCGAAAAGAGGAGCAAGAGTCGGCCTGTAAGCCGGGTTCTGTCGTGGACAGTCATTCATCTGGGATCGCCATCGCTGACAACCTCAAGCAACCTACCCGGACCCAGCGCGGGCCACGCCAAAGGGTCCCTATTTGGTCTTGCTCCCGACGGGGTTTGCCTGGCCACGGACTGTTACCAGCCGTGCGGTGCGCTCTTACCGCACCTTTTCACCCTTACCGGCGCTTGCACGCTTAGGCGGTTGTTTTCTGTGGCACTTTCCGTAGGCTTGCGCCTCCCAGGTGTTACCTGGCGTCTTGCCCTGTGGAGCCCGGACTTTCCTCCCCCTCCCGCCTTGCAGCAAAGAAGCAGCGACTGTCCGGCCAACTCTTGCCGGCCAAGGGTACGTTCCGCTTCTATAACATGCAAGTCCTGCGCACATCCCGGCCTTGCACAGGGCCCGACAAGCCGCCACACTAACCGTTTTTATCGTCCGGACGCCTCCATGAATCCCATGCTAGACACCCTGGTCTCCCTGCTCGACATGGAAACCCTGGAAACCCACCTGTTCCGTGGCGCCAGTCAGGACCTCGGCTTTCGCCAGCTGTTTGGCGGCCAGGTACTCGGCCAGGCACTCTCAGCGGCCAGTAAAACGGTCGACCCCTGCCGGCAGGCCAACTCGCTGCACGGCTATTTCCTGCGCCCGGGCGACGCCCGCAAACCGGTCATTTACCAGGTTGAGCCGGTACGTGACGGTGCCACCTTCAGTACCCGTCGTGTCATGGCCATCCAGAACGGCAAGCCCATTTTTGCCTGCAGTGCGTCTTTTCATATCCGTGAAGACGGCTTTAGCCACCAGCAGCCCATGCCCGAGGTGCCACCGCCGGAAGAGCTGGTCCCCGACTCGGAGCTCACCCGCCAGCTGGCCCGGGCCCTCAACGATGAGAAGCGGCTCAAGATGCTGCGAGACAAACCCATTGAAACACGGGCGGTACAGGTACTGGATCCGCTGCATCCGGAGCGGATTGGTCCGGCCAAACAGGTCTGGTTCCGGGCCGATGGCCCCTTGCCGGACACCCCGGCCCTGCACCGTTACCTGCTGGCCTACATCTCGGACTTCAGCCTGCTGACCACTTCGTTGCTGCCCCATGGCGCCTCCATCTGGCAACCGGAGATGCAGGTCGCCAGTCTCGACCATGCCATCTGGTTCCATGAGGATGTCCGCCTTGACGACTGGCTGCTGTACAGCATGGAAAGCCCCTGGGCCGGTGGTGCCCGCGGCTTTGCCCGTGGCAGCATCTTCACCCGTGACGGCCGCCTGGTCGCCTCGGTCGCCCAGGAAGGGCTGACCCGAGTGCGCAGCGACTGGCACCAGCCGGACGGCTAAGGCCATGCCCGCTTTTCTGCATGCCTGCCGGCACTGGGTATTCGACATGGACGGCACCCTGACCCGTGCCGTCCATGACTTTCAATACATCCGCCAGCAACTGGACATCCCGCCCGAAGCCGACATTCTCGGCCACCTCGACAGCTTGCCAACGGCCCGGGCCGCCGCTGCCCACCACTGGCTGATGGAACACGAGCGCAGTCTGGCCGAGCGCTCAATTGCCGCCCCCGGTGCCGTCGAACTGGTACAGCATCTTCACCGGCGGGGTGACCAGCTGGCCATACTGACCCGCAATGCCCGGCAACTGGCACAGGTGACCCTGCAAGCCATAGGCCTGGAGCACTGCTTCCAGCTTGCCGACATTCTCGGACGGGAACAGGCAGCACCCAAGCCGGCGCCCGACGGCATGCTCAATATTGCCCGCAACTGGCAAGTCGACAGCAGCCGTCTGTGCATGATTGGTGATTTCCACTTTGACCTGAGCAGCGCCCGCCAGGCCGGCGCCCGGGCGGTACTGGTCAACCTGCCCACCAATCCATGGCCCGAACTGGCCGACTACCACGCCCGGGATTGCCACGAACTGCTGGCACTGCTCAAAACCCGCCCCGCCCACCTGGCATGACACCCACAAAAAAAGCCGCTGCCGTCCCGATCAGGAACTGACAGCGGCTTTTTGCGGAATCGTTCCAGAACCCCCAACAACCGTGATACAGCTGCGGTCAACCAGATGCCTATAAGCGTCTGCAACAAGGGCTTGCGGCCGGTAAGCCGGCGTACCCGGGTTCTCTGCAAAACGGGCCGGAACCCTGGTTTCCGGTTTCGCTTTGACTTGGTGACCAGTATAGGGAAAAGCCACGACAGAGAATTGCTAAAACAAACAAATTTTACAGTTTTACAGTACACAAAACCAATAAAGGTATAAACTGCGCAATAATCAATCAATACAACAGAGAAACCCGGCATGGACAAACTGGACCGCTTCGATATCCGCATCCTCGACGCCCTGCAAAAGGATGGCCGCATTTCCAATCAGGAACTGGCCGAGCAGATCGGATTGTCGCCATCACCCTGCTCCCGCCGTGTCCGCCAGCTGGAAGACAGCGGCTACATCCTGCGCCAGGTTGCCCTGCTCGACCCGAAAAAACTGGGCCTGACCCTGACCGCCTACGTGCTGATCGGCATGGACCGGCACACCCCTGAACGCTTTGCCAACTTCCAGCAACACATCAGCCGCTGCGACGAAGTCCTGGAGTGCAGCCTGGTGACCGGCATGGATGCCGACTACCAATTAAAGGTAGTGGTACCGGACATGGACCATTACCAGAAGTTTTTGCTGGAAAAGCTGACCCGCATCGAAGGCGTAACCAGCGTGCGCTCCAGTTTTGTGCTTAACCAGGTGCTGCTGTCCACCGCTCTGCCGCTGGACCACCTGCGTTCCTGAGCCAGACCGGTCTTCCGGAGCGGCCCCGATTCGGCTACCGGCTGATGTATACTGGTCCCCCGCCAAACGCAACCCGGGCAACCGCACCTGTCCCCGCAACATTCAGGAATGCATCATGGAAACTGAAGTTTTTGAAGAGTTGATGACCTCCATCCTGGTGGTCGGCCTGATTCTGTTTATGGCGTTTATTGTGTGGGACCTGGCCAAAAAATCCAAGGCCGGCCGCTACGGCACCGCCGTGCTATTTTTTGCACTGGGTCTGGGCGTGCTCGGTTTTATCGCCAAAACCATCATTATCGCCGTCAAGGGGCTTTAGCCGGCTCCAGTTGACGCCACTGCCCCGGCTGCAAGTCGCCAAGCTGCCAGTCACCCACTGCCACCCGCACCAGCCGCAAGGTAGGCAGGCCCACCGCTGCCGTCATGCGCCGCACCTGCCGGTTGCGTCCTTCGCAAATACGAATTTCCAGCCAGCAGTCCGGCACTGTCTTGCGCTCGCGCACCGGCGGGTGACGCTCCCATAATGACGGCGCTTCCAGCAACCGTACTTCGGCCGGCAAGGTCAGGCCGTCCTTCAGCTCGACGCCCTTGCGCAAGCGCTGTAGCTGTTCAGCACCGGCCAACCCCTCGACCTGCACCCAGTAGGTTTTCCACAGCCGGTAACGGGGCTCGGCAATACGTGCCTGCAAGCGCCCGTCATTGGTCAGCAACACCAGTCCCTCGCTGTCAC
>CAZMLX010000057.1:0-12302 GCA_964567275.1 uncultured Thiopseudomonas sp.
TTTGGTGGGCCCACACGGACTTGAACCGTGGACCAAGGGATTATGAGTCCCCTGCTCTAACCAACTGAGCTATAGGCCCAAACAAGGGTGCCAATTATACCGTTGCCGGTTAAAGACGCAACCGGCGGAATGTTGCCCTGTCCGCTTTAAACGCTGTGGCAAGCGGGCAGGGCGGCAGGGTTAGCCAAGGGTGCGGAACGACTCCATAACGGCCGGTACGCCGGGCAGCATGCCGATCAGTGCCATGACGGTTACCAGAATGCCGAAGGTGATCAGCGGAATGCCCCAGCGGTCGGTGCGGCTCAGTTCCTGGCTGCGTTTTTTGTCGCCGATGATGCCCATGTTGTCCAGCAGCATGGTCAGCGACCAGCCAAACACCGGGTTGACCAACGCCGAGCCGAATACCACGATGGCGGCTGACTGCGAGGTTTTGCCTTCGCGGGTCATTTGCATGCCGGCTTCCAGCAAGGGGATGTACACGCCGACGATCAGCGCAATGCTGAGTACCGGCGGCCACACGGCCAGGTCCATCGGGTAGCCGATGATGGCTGCGCCGACACAGAGCACGCCGGTCAGCACGGCACCGGCCGGAATCGGACGGCGGGCGATGGCGGCAGGCACCATGTAGGTGCCCCAGGAGGAGGTCAGGTTGCCGCCACCGAGCAGGGTACCCACAACCTGGCGGCCGGAGGCAATCACCATGGTGTCGTCAATTTCCATCAGCACTTTTTTAGCGGTTTGCGGGTAGTTCAGCTTCTGGAAGATGCGATGCCCCAGGAAGTCTGGCGACCACATGGCGACGGCCAGCACGGCAAAGGGCAGTACCGCCATGAATTCGCCTATACCGGGCAAACCCAGTTGCCAGCCGGTATCGGCGCCCCACCAGTAAGCTGGGTTCATGTTGGGCAGGCCGGGTTCGGTACTGAACTCGAACGGGGCGCCGAGTGTAAAGGAAATGATGCCGGCCAGCAGGCAGCCCAGAGGAATGGCCAGCCACTTTTTACCCAGGTGCTCCAGGTAGGCGTACATGACGACGTTGGCCAGTACCACGACAAAGGCAACGTAGCCCATGTCAAAGCCGCTGGCCCAGCTGAACAGGGACTTGATTTGCGAGGTGACGCCGATAAAGCCCAGGTAGAGCAGTAATCCGCCGGCGACCCCGTCGCTGGTCAGTCGTGCCAGTAGGCTGCCGCCCCTGAAGACGCCGAGCAACAAGCCCAGTATGCCGATTAACAGCCCTAGCGCCATGGGGTGGCCGCCGGAGGCAACAATCAGTGGCACCATGGGAATCAGCGGGCCGTGGGTTCCGGCCAGGTTGGCTTTGGGGTTGAAGAAACCGGAGAACAAAATGACAAACAGCACCGCGGCGATGATCATTTCGTAGCGGGCGTTTTCAATCACGAAGCTGTCGGGCAGTCCGAGCTGGGCGGCAAACGCGCCGACAATGGCGGCCACCATGACGATTTTGCCGATGGTGGCAGCAACGGCAGGCACCCAGTCTTCAATTTCAAACCGGTAGTCGCGGTAGGGCAGGTTAATACCCCAGCGCCTGGGGTTCATGATTGAGAGTTCATAGTCCAGGTAGTCCTGGCGGCGGGAGAACTCGCTGCTGGGGCGGTGCAACTCTTTGTAGCTGTTATGGTTGTCGTTCATGCATGTATGTCTGGTTATGGAAGCAGGAACCGGCAGCACGAAGGTAGACAGTGCGGGTGCGGGGCTGAATCCGGATAAAACAACAGCCTTCCATGCCCGGGGTGAGCAAAGAATGGCCAGCGGTGACTGTTGTTTTTGTTATGACGCGACTGGGTCGCGGAAGGGAGGGGCCTGATGGGGCCATACTTTAGTGCTGCTGAAAGCGCCGGCTATGCTGCATCCATCGGCGGGGCAAGTCAATCCGCTACGGTGCTACTTAAGTGGTATGTGTTTATTGGCGGGAGCAGGAAAAGAAAAACCCCGCCGAAGCGGGGTTTGGGTGTCACTCGTCGAGGAAGGAGCGCAGGTGCTCGCTACGGGACGGATGACGCAGTTTGCGCAGGGCCTTGGCTTCAATCTGGCGGATGCGCTCGCGGGTAACATCGAACTGTTTGCCGACTTCTTCCAGGGTGTGGTCGGTGTTCATGTCGATGCCGAAGCGCATGCGCAGTACCTTGGCTTCACGTTCGGTGAGGCCGCTGAGGACTTCGCGGGTGGCTTCCTTGAGGTTTTCCACAGTGGCTACATCCACCGGTGACTGCATGGTGGTGTCTTCGATGAAGTCGCCCAGGTGGGAGTCTTCGTCGTCGCCAATCGGGGTTTCCATGGAGATGGGTTCCTTGGCGATTTTCAGCACCTTGCGCACCCGGTCCTCGGTCATTTCCATGCGCTCGCCCAGCTCTTCCGGAGTCGGCTCGCGGCCCATTTCCTGCAACATCTGGCGGGAAATGCGGTTGAGCTTGTTGATCGTTTCGATCATGTGCACCGGAATGCGGATGGTGCGCGCCTGGTCGGCGATGGAGCGGGTAATGGCCTGGCGAATCCACCAGGTGGCATAGGTGGAGAATTTGTAGCCACGGCGGTATTCGAACTTGTCCACGGCTTTCATCAGGCCGATGTTGCCTTCCTGGATCAGGTCGAGGAACTGCAGGCCGCGGTTGGTGTACTTTTTGGCAATGGAGATCACCAGGCGCAGGTTGGCTTCGACCATTTCCTTTTTGGCACGGCGGGCCTTGGCTTCGCCAATCGACATGCGGCGGTTGATGTCCTTGATGTCGGCGATGGTCAGGCCGTTGCCGGTTTCCAGCTCCAGCAGGCTGCTTTGGTGTTGCTGGATGTCGGGCAGCATGCGGGTCAGGGCTTCGGCATATTTGGCTTTGCTCTGGCCCAGCTTTTCGGCCCACTCGATTTCGGTTTCGTTACCGGGGAAGTGCTTGAGGAAGTCGGTGCGGGGCATGCCGGCGTCGCGCACGCACAGTTGCATGATGGCACGCTCATGGCTGCGGATGCGGGTCAGTACGTCCCGGATTTGCTCAATCAGGCCGTCATAGACTTTGGGTGACAGCTTGATTGGCATGAACAGTTCGCCCAGGCTGTCCAGGGCGGTGGTCACGCTTTTGGTGTTGCGTTTGTAGCGGCCCAGCAGTTTCTGGGTAGCCTGCAGCTGTTCTTCGATGGCGGCAAAACGCAGTTTGGCTTCTTCCGGGTCGGGACCGCCGTCGGTGGCTTCTTCTTCCTCGGTGCTTTCTTCCTCTTCCTCGGCGTCTTCGTCGTCATCTGCTTTGGCGTCGGCCTTGTCCGTGCTGGCGGGGGCGGTTTCGGCAGGAATGGTGGCCGGCTCGGGAATGCTGTCGTCGGCGTCGATGTAACCGCTGAACAGGTCAGTCAGGCGGCCGTTTTCTTCGATCAGGCGGTTGAATTCGGCAATGACGCTGTCGACGGTACCGGGGAAGTGGGCGATGGCGTGCATGACGTCACGGATGCCTTCCTCGATGCGTTTGGCAATTTCGATTTCGCCTTCGCGGGTCAGCAGCTCGACGGTGCCCATTTCGCGCATGTACATGCGCACCGGGTCGGTGGTGCGGCCAATGTCGGTCTCTACGGCAGCCAGCGCGGCAGCGGCTTCTTCGGCGGCAGCTTCGTCGGTGTCGGCTTCAGCCATCACCAGGTCATCGGCATCGGGAGCGGTCTCGAAGACGTTGATGCCCATGTCGTTGATCATGCCGATGATGTCTTCAACCTGCTCCGGATCGGAAATGTCTTCCGGGAGGTGGTCGTTGACTTCGGCGTAGGTCAGGTAACCCTGCTCGCGACCGCGGGCGATAAGTTCTCTTAAACGGGATTGCTGTTGTGCTGTTGCGGACATAGATACCCTATCCAATACGTGGCCTGGACCGGCTCAAATCAAGCGGGTCATTATAGGTGAAGGCGCTGTGCCTTGCCAGCCGTCTATGGCTTGCGATGTTTTTGGGCCAGCAGCTGTGTCAGTTGCTGTTTTTCTTGCGGGTCAAGGGCGGTGTGCCGTGCCTTGGCCAGCAGGTTTTGCAGCCGGTGTTCCCGTTGTCCGGCGGCAAGCCGGTCAATGGTGTCGATAAACTGTTGCTCGATGTTGTCGCTGGTGAGCAGCCATTCTTTTTCGGCCAGAGCCTTGAGCAGGCGGCCCTGTTCAGTGCCATGCCAGCGGCTGATCAGCTGCAGCGGGGCCAGGTCGGGCTGTTTTTGCAGGGCTTCGAGCAGTGAGACGAGCAGTTGGGCGTGCAAGTCATCTTCTGTTGCCAGATTCAGCGCCGATTCGACTTTTAGTGCCAGGTCCGGGTGGTGCAGCAGGGTGCGCAAGGCTGACAGGTAGGGGGATTCCACGCTGCCTTGCTGTTGCCGGGCCGGACGGAATGGGCGTTCCGGCTGGTGCAGGGCACCGATGGGTGGCGGCTGGTCGTCAAAGGCGGCTGTCGGCTCTGGTGGTTGTGGCCGGGGAGCGGCAACAGGGCCGGCCGGTTCTGGTCTGGGCAGCGGCGCTGCTTTGGGCGCCGCCGGCTGGTGACGCAGGCCGGTGAGTTCCTGCATGCGCCGTTGCATCAGGGTGCGCAGGTTGCTTTCCGGCATCAGGTCCAGCAGTGGCGATGCCAGGGCTGCCATGTGGGCGCAGCCTTCAAGGCTGTCCAGGTCGAGGTCTTCACCCAGTTGGCGGAAAAAGTAATCGGACAGCGACAGGCTTTGTTGGCGGATGCGGTCACGGAAGGCGTCGGCGCCTTCGCTGCGCACCAGATCGTCCGGGTCCTGGCCGTCGGGTAAAAACAGGAAGCGGGCGCTGATGCCGTCCTTCATGTGTTCCAGGGTGGCTTCCAGTGCCCGCCAGGCCGCCTTGCGGCCGGCATTGTCGCCGTCAAAACAGAAGGTGATGGTTGGCACGATGCGCAGCAGGCGCTTGATGTGTTCCGGGGTGGTGGCGGTACCCAATGTGGCCACGGCGTTGCGCAAGCCCTGCTGGGCCAGGGCGATCACGTCCATGTAGCCTTCCACCACCACAATGTCCTGTAGCTGGCGGTTGTGCTGGCGGGCTTCGTACAGGCCGTAGAGTTCCTGGCCCTTGTGGAAGACCGGCGTTTCCGGTGAGTTGAGGTATTTGGGCTTGTCGTCGCCCAGTACCCGGCCGCCAAAGCCGATTACCCGGCCACGGCTGTCACGAATGGGGAAGATGATGCGGTCGCGAAAGCGGTCGTAACGGCGGCCGCTGTCGGGATTCTCTGCCAGCAGGCCGGCTTCCAGCAGGTATTTTTCCTTCAGGGTGTCGCCGCCCAGCTCGCGGTGCAGGTTGTCCCAGCCGGGCGGGGCATAGCCGAGCAGAAAGTCGCCGGCGATGTCTTTGCTGATGCCGCGGCGGTTCAGGTATTGAACGGCTGACTGGCGGGCCGGGTGGCTGGCTAGTGTTTTGCCGTAAAAATCACAGGCGGCCTGCAGAATGCCGAACAGGGGTGACTGTGCCGGCTGGCGGGGTGCCTGCTGGCGGTTGCCTTCTTCCCGGGGTACCTCGACGCCGGCACGGCGGGCCAGGCTTTCTACCGCCTCGGGAAAATCGACGTGGTCGTGGTCCATGACGAAGCCGATGGCGTTGCCGCCGGCACCGCAACCAAAACAGTAATAGAACTGTTTGTCGGGGCTGACGCTGAACGAGGGGGTTTTTTCCTGGTGGAACGGGCAGCAGGCGGTGTAGTTGCGCCCGGCTTTTTTGAGCGAAATGCGTTCGCCAACCACTTCGACCAGGTCGATGCGGTTGAGCAGATCGTCAATGAATCCCTGGGGAATCAGCCCGGCCATCGTCCGTTACCTGTGTGCGGTGGTGCTTGCGGGGCAAGCGTTAAAGCGCAAAAACCCGGAACAGGTCCGGGTCTTTGTGCGGCGAAAGTCTGTCGATTAATACAGACGTTCGCGGCGGCGTTGTTCGCGCTGAACTTTTTTGGCGTGACGCTTTACGGCGGCAGCTGCTTTACGCTTGCGCTCTGCAGTGGGCTTTTCGTAAAACTCGCGACTGCGCACTTCAGCAAGTACACCGGCTTTTTCGCAGGCGCGTTTGAAGCGACGCAGGGCGACGTCAAATGGTTCGTTGTCTTTCAGTTTGACAGCTGGCATTCAATTCGTACCTTCATCGGGGACCGGTGGTTGATGCACCTGCCGGTCTGTGAATTCAGCTGGCAAAGCACATCGTGTATTAAGGGTTGCGGATTATAGACACTTTGTTTGGGGAATGCAAAGTGGGGGGTGAATATTCTGTGTGCCCTGGTGCAGGGCGGGTATTGTCGGATGGAGTGCAGAGGCCCGCCTATGCCCCCAAAAAACCTACCGGATATCCCCCCGCAGCTCGTGAACCTGCTTGAATAGCTGCTCAGGACTGGCGTTTTCCGGAGCGACGGGTGCACCGATCTTCAAGCCGACACGCGAAAAGAAACCCCGGCGGAACGGCTTGCACATGGCCTTGCCTTCAATGCGGGAGAAGAAACTGCCCCACAAGCCGGACAGGCCCATGGGAATGACCGGCACCGGCTGCGTTTGCAGGATGCGTGTCACGCCGGGGCGGAATGGTTGCATTTCACCGTCACGGGTAATGGCGCCTTCGGGGAAGATGCCGACCAGTTCGCCTTCGGCCAGCGCCTGCTCGATGCGGATAAACGCCTGCTCCAGCAACTCGGGGTTTTCCTTGGCCGGTGCAATGGGGATGGCACCGCTATGGCGGAAAATAAAGCCCAGCAGCGGTGTTTTGAAAATGCGGTGGTCCATGACAAAGCGGATCGGGCGGGGGGTAGAACCCATCAGGATCACGGCGTCGGCAAAGCTGACATGGTTGGCGACAATCAGCGCCGGACCGTCCTGGGGGATATGGCTGGTGCCTTCTACCCGCAAGCGGTACAGGGTTTTGATCAGCACCCAGGCCAGAAAACGGATCAGGAACTCGGGTACCAGGCTGTAAATATAGATGGCAACGGCGGTATTGCAGAACGCCGCCAGCAAAAACAGGGTGGGAATCGACAGCCCGGCGGTGAGGGCGATGCCGGCCAGTACCGCACCGGCCACCATAAACAGGGCGTTGACGATATTGTTGGCGGCAATCAGGCGGGCCCGTTTGTCTTCCTCGGTGCGCAGCTGGATCAGTGCATACAGCGGCACAATAAAGAAGCCGCCGAACAGGCCGGTCAACAGCAGGTCAAGCATGACCCGCCAGGTCGACCACTGGCTCAGCAATACTAACAGGCCGGGGTCGTCTGAAGGCAGCGCCGGGGTAGCGAAGAACAGGTCGATGCCGGCGATGGTCAGGCCGATCGAGCCCAGGGGCACCAGCCCGATTTCTACCAGACGACTGGTCAGCCGCTCACACAACAGCGACCCTGAACCAATGCCGATGGTAAACACGGCCAGCAGCAGGGTGACCATGCTTTCGTTGCCACCCAGCACTTTTTCGGTAAAGGCGGGCAGCTGGGTGAGGAACATGGCGCCGTACAGCCAGAACCAGGAAATGCCCAGAATGGACTGGAATACCGAGCGGTCTTGCCGGGCAAAACGCAGGGTCTGCAGGGTGGCAGGAATCGGGTTCAGCTGCAGGCGCAGGTCGGGTGCCGGAGCGGGTGCGGCCGGAATGCCGAAGCTGGCTATCAGTCCGGCCAGGGCGACCACCATGCCGGCACCGGCAATCCAGGCCGGTTGGGGCAGCCAGCCGGCCAGCAAACCGCCAAACAGGGTGCCCAGCAATATGGAGGCAAAGGTGCCGGCTTCGATCAGGGCGTTGCCGCCCAGCAGCTCGCCCTGCTTGAGGTGTTGCGGCAGCAGCGCATATTTGATCGGGCCAAACAGGGTGGACTGCAGGCCAAGCAAAAACAGCATGCCCAGCAGGATGGCCAGGTTGTGCTGGTAAAAGCCCCAGAGCGCCATCAGCATGATCAGTACTTCCAGCAGCTTGGTAAAGCGGGCCAGCCGGGCCTTGTCATACTTGTCGGCCAGCTGGCCGGCGGTGGCCGAAAACAGGAAGAACGGCAGAATGAACAGGCCGGCCGCCAGGTTGACCAGAAAAGCGGTGGACAGTGAGCTCCACTGCGCCGTGTGGAACGTCAGCAACACGACCAGTGCATTTTTGAGCAGATTGTCGTTGAAAGCACCCAGAAACTGGGTGACGAAAAGGGGGGCAAAACGCTTGCTGCGCAGTAGCTCGAATTGTCCGCTCATGGGGCCGTCCTGTGACTGAGGGAGAAATGCACGATACCTGTGCCGGTCGAAAATGGAAACAACAGGCACGGCAAACTGTGAGGCATTCAGTGTTCGGTCAGCCGGATGTCAGAAAACGGTGGAGCAGGACCGGGCCGGGGCTTATCATGGCCCGTTTTTATAGCGGGAACAGACTGATGTTGGTACTGGGGCTGGAAACCTCTTGCGATGAAACCGGTGTGGCGCTGTATCACAGCGAACGTGGCTTGCTGGCCGATGCGCTGTTCAGCCAGATCGATTTGCACCGGATCTATGGTGGTGTGGTGCCGGAACTGGCTTCGCGCGATCACGTCAAGCGCATGCTGCCGCTGATTCGCCAGGTGCTGGATGAGGCCGGTTGTACCCTGCAAGAACTGGAAGGCATTGCCTACACCGCCGGCCCCGGTCTGGTTGGCGCATTGCTGGTGGGCGCATCCTGTGCGCAGGCCATGGCGTTTGCGCTGGGCATTCCGTCCATCGGTGTGCACCACATGGAGGGTCATTTGCTGGCACCCATGCTGGAGGACACACCGCCACCATTTCCCTTTGTGGCGCTGCTGGTTTCCGGTGGTCACACCCAGCTGGTGCGGGTGGACGGCATTGGCCGTTATCAGTTGCTGGGCGAGTCGATTGACGATGCCGCTGGCGAAGCTTTTGACAAAACCGCCAAGCTGCTGGGCCTGCGCTACCCCGGTGGGCCTGAAATTGCCCGACTGGCACAGCAGGGTGTGCCGGGGCGCTTCAAGTTGCCACGGCCGATGACCGACCGCCCCGGGCTGGAGTTCAGCTTTAGCGGGCTGAAAACCTCGGTGCTCAATCAGTGGAACAAGTGCCGGCAGGCCGGTGACGACAATGAACAAAGCAAGGCTGATCTGGCGCTGGCATTTGAGCAGGCGGTGGTGGATACCCTGACCATCAAGTGCCGGCGGGCGCTGGAGCAGGAAGGCTTGCAGCGGCTGGTGATTGCCGGTGGCGTGAGTGCCAACAGCGCCTTGCGCCAGTCGCTGGCACAGATGCTGGGCGAGCTGGGTGGCGAGGTGTTTTATGCCCGTCCGCAGTTTTGCACCGACAATGGCGCCATGATTGCCTATGCCGGCTGCCAGCGCTTGCGGGCCGGTCAGCAGGAAGGGCAGGCAATTGCGGTGCGGGCACGCTGGCCGATGGTCGAGCTGGAAGCGGTCTGATCAGAATTTGTACTCGGTACCGAGCAGCAGCTGTTTAAGGTTTTTTCGGTGGCGCCAGAACAGCAGCAAGGTGAGCAGGCTGGCCGGCAATAAAATGTGCGGCTGTTGCCAGGCCAGAAACGGCAGGGTTAGCGGCAACGCACTGAGTGAGGCCAGCGAGCTGGTGCGGCTAAGGAAAAAGGTCAGCAGCCAGATCGACAGTGCCAGCAGCGCTGCCAGCGGGTACAGCCCGAGCAGCATGCCGGCTCCGGTGGCGACGCCCTTGCCGCCCCGGAAACGGTAATACAACGGATACATGTGGCCGATGACTGCGGCAAAGCCGGTCCAGGCCTGGGCCTGTTGCGACAGCCCCAGCCAGGCGGCGCAGAGCACTGGCAGCAGGCCCTTGAGCAAGTCGCCGAGCAGGGTCAGCAGGGCCAGCCGTTTGCCGGCCAGCCGCAGCATGTTGCTGGCACCGGGATTGCCCGAGCCTTCAAGGCGCGGGTCAGTGGTACCATGGCGCTTGCTGAGCAGGATGGCAAAGGAAATCGAGCCCAGCAGGTAAGCGCAAAGGCAGAGCGCAATAAGCATGTTCAGAGTCCGGTGAATGGCAGCGGGCTTAACACAGAGAGGATACAGGTGGACAAGGTTTTTATCGAGCAGCTGGCTGTGGATACCGTGATCGGTGTCTATGACTGGGAGCGCACCATTACCCAGCGGTTGCTGCTTGACCTGTGCATGGCCTGGGACATTCGCCAGGCGGCCGCCGGCGACGATCTGCAGCACACCCTGGATTATGCAGCGGTGAGCGAGCAGGTGTTGGCGTTTGCCGCCCGCCACCAGTTTGAACTGGTGGAAACCTTTGCCGAACGGCTGGCAGCCGAGCTGATGCAGATGTTCGGTATTCGCTGGTTGCGGCTGAAACTGACCAAGCCCGGCGCCGTACCCCAGGCCAGTGGTGTGGGCGTGGAGATTGAGCGCGGATGCCTTTGACTGACGTTTATCTGGGGCTGGGCAGCAATATCGACCGTGAGCGCAATTTGCTGGCGGCACTGGATGCCCTGGCCGCATTGTTTGGCCCGATTGACTGCTCGCCCGTGTTTGAAAGCGAGCCGGTTGGCATCCGCAGCGGTTGTTTCTTCAATATGGTGGTGCGAATCCGCACGGCCATGCCGCCAGCCGGGCTGGCCAGCCGGCTGAAAGTCATTGAGGCACAGCAGGGCCGGCTGACCGCCGGGCCACGGCAGTTGCCGCTGGATATTGATGTGTTGTTGTATGGCGAATTGAATGGCGACTGCGACGGCTTGATTCTGCCCCGCCCGCGCATGCTGGAGAGTGCCCATGTATTATGGCCGCTGGCATTGCTGGCGCCGGGGCTCAGGCATCCGGGCGCAACTGCCAGTTATGCCGACCTGTGGCGGGCCAGCCGTCCGCAGCATGCTTTGTGGCCGGTTGCCCTGAACTGGCGCGGGCAGCCGCTGACACCGGACCGGATGCTGGCACAGCCGCTCGGCAAGGGACGGCCGATTGCGGTGCTGCGCCCTGATGCCGGCCTGACGGCCGCAGCGGCAACAGCAGTGCTGGCGGTACCCTCCTGAAGCATGAGGGAAAGGTGCGACGGTTCGCTTTAACATGGGGCGGCCAGTCTGGCTGAAAGTGCCGGGCCGGCGTTTCCCCACCCTTTTGTTGTACTGGAGACTCACCCCATGTTGTTGCGTGGTTTGACGGTCCTGATTTTTTTCCAGCTGCTGGGTACCGGCCTGAATGCGCTGGTGTTGCCCAAATTGCCGGGCCCCATCCTTGGGCTGGTATTGTTGTTTGTCTATTTGATGCTGACCCGCCAGGTCAGTGCACCCATCGAACAGGCAGCGAGCGGACTGCTGCGCTATCTGCCCGTCTTGCTGTTGCCGCCGGCAGTGGGGGTGATGGTGCATTATGCCGACATCCGCGCCGATTTCTGGGCCATTACCGGTTCGCTGGTGATTTCGCTGGTGATTTCGCTGGTCTGTGTGGGGGGCTTGATGCAGCTGCTGATCAGGCGTCAAAACTGCAAAAAACAACAGGGAGAACGCTTATGAGCCTGCAATGGCATGCGGCACTGAATGCGGTGATCAGCCACCCGCTGTTTGCCGTCGGCATTACCCTGGGTGCCTTTCAGCTGTCCCAGTTGCTGTACGAAAAAACTCGCCTGCTGCTGTTGCAGCCGTTGCTGATTGCCACGCTGATGCTGGTGGCTACCCTGCTGGTGCTGGGCATCGACTACCAGGACTACCGGCAGGGCAGTTCGATTCTGACCTTTCTGCTGGGCCCGGCGACGGTGGCGCTGGCGGTGCCGCTGTATCAGAATGTGCGCCGGGTACGGGCAGTCTTGATGCCGGTGCTGGTCACTCTGCTGATTGGCGGCACTCTGGCGACAGTGCTGGGTATTGGCCTGGCCTGGCTGCTGGGTGCCGGCCACATGGTGATGATGACGCTGGCACCCAAGTCGGTCACCTCGCCAATTGCCATGCTGGTGGCGGACGAAATTGGCGGATCTGCCTCGCTGGCGGCGGTATTTGTAATGTTGACCGGCATGCTGGGTGCCATGTTTGGCGTGGAACTGATGCGCGTGTTCCGCATTGTGCACCCGGCAGCCAGGGGATTGGCGCTGGGCATGGTGGCGCATGCCATTGGCACGGCCCGAGCCTTGCAGGACAGCGAAGAAGCCGGCGCCTTTGCGGCGCTGGGCATGAGCCTGATGGGTGTGATTACCGCCGTTGCGCTGCCACTGGTAGTGGCTGCGGTCAGCTAGTATTTTGCGTGCACAAGGGCCGCATTGCACCCTGTAACCAGGCGCAAGATGCTGCCATTCAACGTGCAGGGTGAAATTATGCGGCCATTCAGGTGCGGGGTGACACTATGCCGTCATTCTGCGCGAAGCGAAGCGTAGTCGCAGAATCC
>CAZMLX010000058.1:0-1988 GCA_964567275.1 uncultured Thiopseudomonas sp.
AGCGCCTGGTTGGCGTTTTGCTCAACCAGAAACACGGTGACGCCGGCTTCACGCAGCTGCTCGATAATGGCGAAAATCTGCTGGATGATGATGGGCGCCAGGCCCAGCGAGGGCTCGTCCAGCAACAGCAGGCGTGGCTCGCTCATCAGTGCACGGCCAATCGCCAGCATCTGCTGTTCGCCGCCGGACATGGTGCCGGCCCGTTGTTCAAAGCGTTCCCGCAGGCGCGGGAACAGCTCCAGTACCCGCTGCAAGCGTTGTTCACGCACCACTTTGTCGTCACAGAAAAACGCACCCATGGCCAGGTTTTCTTCCACCGTCAGGCGGGAGAACACCCGGCGGCCTTCCGGCACTATGGCAATACCCTGGCGCATGATGCGGGCGGTGGGCTGGCCCAGAATGGATTTGCCTTCGTAGACAATATCGCCGCTGGCCGGTTTGGGGTCGCCGCACAAGCTCATCATCAAGGTGGTCTTGCCGGCCCCGTTGGCGCCGATCAGGGTGACGATTTCGCCCCGGGCCACCTCGATGGAAATATCGTGCAGGGCCTGGATTTTGCCGTAAAAGGTGTTCAGGTTGCTGACCTTGAGCATGCTTAATCCTCTCCCAGGTAGGCCTTGATCACGTCGGGGTTGTTACGCACCTCATCCGGCGTGCCGGACGCCAGCGGTGCGCCCTGATTGATGACGACAATCTGGTCGGAAATGTCCATCACCAGCTTCATGTCGTGCTCGATCAGCAGCACGGTCATGTCGTGGTTGTCGCGCAGGTCGCCAATCAGCTGTTTGAGGCCCTCGGTTTCGCTGGGGTTGAGGCCGGCAGCCGGCTCGTCCAGCATCAGCAGGGTCGGGTTGGTGACCATGCAGCGGATGATTTCCAGATAGCGCTGCTGGCCGTAGGCCAGGGTGCCGGCTTCACGGTTGGCGTGCTCCAGCAGGCCCACCCGCTCCAGCCAGTATTGCGCCTGCTCCAGCGCCCGCTGTTCGGCGGCACGGTAGCGGGGTGTCTTGAACAGACCGGCCAGCAGGTTGGTGTTGAGCAGCCGGTGCTGGGCCACCAGCAGGTTTTCCAGCACGGTCATGTCCTTGAACAGGCGCACATGCTGGAAGGTGCGGATCATGCCCTTGTTGGCAATTGTATGGCCGGGCAGGCCCTGGATTTCCTCACCCTGAAAGCGGATTACGCCTTCGGTGGGCTGGTAAAAACCGGTCAGGCAGTTGAACACCGTGGTCTTGCCGGCGCCGTTGGGGCCGATCATCGACAGGATCTGGTTTTTTTGTGCGGTCAGTTCCACACCGTCCACCGCCAGCAGGCCACCGAAACGCATGCGCAGGCCGCTGACTTCAAGAATGTTCCGGCTCATGAACGCAACTCCACGTGCGGGCGTTTCATTGGCAGCAGCCCCTGCGGACGCCAGATCATCATCAGCACCATCATCAGGCCGAACAGCAGCATGCGGTACTCATTAAACTCCCGAGCCAGTTCCGGCAGCACGGTCATGATAATGGCGGCCAGGATTACGCCGAGCTGCGAGCCCATGCCGCCCAGCACCACAATCGCCAAAATGATGGCCGATTCGATAAAGGTGAAGGATTCCGGGCTGATAAAGCCTTGCCGTGCGGCAAAGAAACTGCCGGCAAACCCGGCAAAGGTGGCACCAATGGTAAAGGCGCTGAGTTTGATGCGGGTGGGGTTGAGGCCCAGCGCCCGGCAGGCGATTTCGTCCTCGCGCATGGCCTCCCAGGTGCGGCCAATCGGCATGCGCATCAGGCGGTTGATGACAAAGACGGTGATCAGCACCAGCACCAGTGCCAACAAATACAGGAACATCACCCGGTGATTGCTGTTGAAGGCAATGCCGAAGAAGTCATGAAAGGTCTGGCTGCCTTCCGGCGCGCGGCGGGCAAACTCCAGGTTGAACAGGGTGGGTTTGGGGATGTTGCCGATGCCACGGGGGCCGCCGGTGATATCGGTCAGGTTGTTGAGCA
>CAZMLX010000058.1:1998-12200 GCA_964567275.1 uncultured Thiopseudomonas sp.
GATAATCTCTCCAAAGCCAAGGGTGGCAATGGCCAGATAGTCACCCCGCAGGCGCAACACGGGAAAGCCGAGAATAAAACCGAAGAAGGCCGCCATGATGCCGGCAGCACCCAGCCCGGTCCAGAAGCCGATACCGAAATACTGGGCGAGCAGGGCATAGGTGTAAGCCCCCACGGCATAGAAACCGACATAGCCCAGATCAAGCAGGCCGGCCAGACCGACCACAATGTTCAGTCCCAGCCCCAGCATCACATAGATCAACACCAGCGTAGCCAGGTCGATCTGGCTGCGGTTGGCCAGAAACGGAAAGGCGACTGCGCCAGCAATGATCACCAGCCAGAACAGGGTGCGGGCCCAGCGCCGGTCCAGCAGGCCGGGGCGGGCAAGGCCGGAGGGCCGGGGAATGGCCGCCCGGGCCCGGTCAATGCCGTCACGGAACAGGTTGTAGCAAAAAATAAAAGCGGCCGCAGCGGCAATTTTCCAGTACACCGAGCTGTCGGCCACCACCAGCGTCAGTTGCGAGCCGGACTGGGTAAGGCGTACGCCCAGCAGTACCGCCGTCAGTACCATCACCACCAGCGCAGAAAAGAATGCGGACTTGACGTGCAGGCGCATCAGACTTTCTCCACTTCAGGGCGGCCCAGGATGCCGGTCGGACGGAACAGCAAAATCAGGATCAGCAGGCCGAAGGCTACGGCGTCCTTGTACTGGGTACTGAAGTAGCCGGACGTCATCGACTCGGTTACTCCCAGGATCAGCCCGCCCAGCACCGCACCGGGAATGCTGCCGATGCCGCCCAGTACCGCTGCGGTAAAGGCTTTCAGCCCGGCCATAAAGCCGATGTAGGGATTGGCTACGCCGTAATAGAGGCTCAACAATACGCCGGCCACCGACGCCAGTGCAGCGCCAATCACGAAAGTAATGGCAATGATGGCGTTGCTGTTGATGCCGAGCAGCCCGGTCATTTTGATGTCTTCGGCGCAGGCCCGGCAGGCCCGGCCCGTGCGCGAGCGGCTGATGAAAATGGACAGCGCTACCATGCAGACCAGCGTGGTGACAAAAATGATCATCTGCATGTAGGACAGGCTGGCCGCCGCCTCGTCACTGCCCAGCTGGATGCTGCCGGAAATCAGGCTGGGCATGGCGACATCACGGGCGCCTTGTGCCGTGCGCACAAAGTTCTGTAAAAAAATCGACATGCCGATGGCGGAAATCAGCGGAATCAGCCGGTTGCTGCCCCGCAGAGGGCGATAGGCGACCCGTTCAATGCTGTAGCCGTAGGCACTGGTGACCATCATGCTGAGCAGGAAAGCACCCAGAATGAGCAGCGGCAGGCTTTCCAGCCCCAGCATGGCCAGCCCGGTGAGGGCGATGAAGGTGACATAGCTGCCGATCATGTACACCTCGCCGTGGGCGAAGTTGATCATGCCGATGATGCCGTACACCATGGTGTAGCCAATGGCGATCAGCGCATAGGTACTGCCCACGGTGAGGCCGTTGAGCAGTTGCTGCAGGAAGTAATAAAGCTCGTCAATCATGTGCAAGGTCCAGAGCCGGATAAGAGGCAACGGGTATAAGGTTCAGGCCGATGGTCAAAAGAACCACCCGGATTGGTCGGGTGGTGGTATTCAGTGCTTGTCGCGTGGAAGGTTTCCTCTGTATCAGCCAGTATCCGCTCCAGCAGTTCGGCCATTTGTCATGGCCGGCTGGCCTGAATGGCCCGCCATACCTGTCATATTCATCCCACACGCTCGCCACATTCGTCATTGCCGGACTTGATCCGGCAATCTCCCGACATAGGGCACAAAGCCGTTGGTCGGAGATCACCCGGTCAAGCCGGGTGATGACGCTGTAACGAATGTGACAGATGTGGCGGGCAGGGCATTACTCGGTCAGCGCAGTTTTGCTGTTGTCGGCGTGCCATTCGTAGACGATAAAGCTGAAGTCTTTCAGGTCGCCGTTTTGATCGAACTCCAGCGTGCCGGTCGGCGTTTCGAAGCGGTTGCTGCGGATGGCTTCGGCCAGTGTTTCAGGCTCGGTGGAACCGGTCAGGGCCATGGCATCGGCCATCACCTGTACCGCTGCATAAGCCGGGAATACAAAGGCGCCGCTGGGGTCCTGCTTTTTGTCCTTGAAGGCTTTGACCAGTTCGGCGTTGGCCGGGTCTTCATCAAAGGCTTTCGGCAGGGTGGTCAGCATGCCTTCGGCCGCCGCACCGGCAATGGCGGTAATGTCGGTGTTGCCCACGCCTTCAGGGCCCATGAATTTGGCCTTGAAATCGTTTTCGGCCGACTGGCGCAGCAGCGCTCCCATTTCGGCGTGATAGCCGCCAAAGTAGACGAAATCGACCTTTTCGCGCTTCATCTTGGCAATCAGCGCCGAAAAGTCCTTGTCGCCGGCGGTAATGCCTTCAAACAGCGCCACCGGAATCTGTGCTTCATCCAGCGCTTGCTTGACCGCAGTGGCCACGCCTTCGCCGTACTGCTGCTTGTCGTGCAGTACCGCCGCACGGGCCGGCTTGAGCTGCTCGACCACGTACTTGCCGGCCGCCGGGCCCTGCATGTTGTCCAGACCGATGGTGCGGAAAATCAGGGTATGGCCTTTCCGGGTCAGCTCGGGTGCGGTGGACGCCGCAGTAATCATCAAAATGCCTTCTTCTTCATAGATGTCGGCTGCCGGCTGGGTGGAGCCGGAACACAGGTGGCCAACCACCAGCTGAACGCCATCGTTGACAATTTTGTTGGCAACCGCCACGGCCTGCTTGGCGTCGCAGGCGTCGTCATACACCACGGCTTCCAGCTGGCGGCCGTTGACGCCGCCGGCCTTGTTGATTTGCTCGATAGCCATGTTGGCACCCAGCGCCTGCATGTCGCCATACTGGGTGTAGGGGCCGGTTACCGGGCCGGCCAGGGCGATACGGATTGGCTCCGCCGCCATGCTGTAGGTGGTGATGCCGGCCAGCGCCATGGCAGCGAAAACTTTGTTCAGGGTATGGGTGGTTTTGCTCATCAGTGTCTACCTTTGTTCGGTTGATTCTTGTGGTGTGGCCAGCCGGTTAGGCTGTGAGTCAGGCTTGAAGTGTAGTCAAGAAGCCCTTGAAGTGGAACCGGAACACGCTGCTCTGGCCAAAAGGCAGGACTAATGGGTGGTGCTGCCGGTCGGTGTTGCGCCTGGGGCCGGGCGCTCCTGTACCAGTACCCAGGGTCGCACCACGGTGGCCCAGAGCTCGGGATTGCGCTGGTGAAAGTCCAGTGCCCGGTCATCGTCCAGCCGGGCCAGCCGGTTTTGTTGCATCAGGCTGCTGATGTAGGGCTTGTTGTCAGCCGCCATGGCCTCGGCCACCGCAACCAGGTCCAGCTCGCCAGCCACCCATAGCAACTGGCCTTTGGCAAACCAGGGCGCCAGTTCGGGCCAGTGGATACGGGCGGTTTCGCCCAGAATTTCCGCATACAGCGGGCTGATAGCGTCGGTCATGACAAGCTCTCCGGGGGTAAAAAAAGCACATGATAACCTGTCAGCCGCCCGGTGAAGCGGATACCTTGGGCGCAAGAGCAGGGGACTGCTACACTGGCCGCCCTGTTTTACCCTGTTGCCAGGAGTTTTTTCATGCCGCACCCCGCCGAACAATCCTTGCTGGGCAAGCAGAGTCATTATCCCGACCAGTACGATGCCTCGGTGCTGTTTGCCATTGAACGCGCCCACAAATGGGCCGAACTGGAGCTGTCTGCTGCCACCTTGCCCTGGCAGGGGGTGGATATCTGGACGGCCTATGAGCTGTCCTGGCTGCTGCCGACCGGCAAACCGGTGGTGGCCATGGCCGAGTTCCGGATACCGGCAGACTCGCCCTGCATCATCGAATCGAAATCGTTCAAGCTGTACCTGAATTCGTTCAACCAGAGCCGGTTTACCGACCCGGCCGAGGTGGCCCGGGTGTTGCAGCACGACCTGTCGGCGGTGGCCGGTGCAGCGATACAGGTACACATCATGCCGCTGGAGCAGGCTACGGCGGGCGGGCTGTCGGTGTTGCCCGGACGCTGCATTGACACGCTGGATGTCGAGGTGCGGCAGCATGCCGGTGCCGATGCCGGGCTGCTGGCCTGGGTGACCGATGCCCCGCATCAGCAACAGCTGCACAGCCATTTGCTGCGCTCGCTATGCCCGGTCACCGGCCAGCCGGACTGGGGCAGCCTGGCGGTCGAGTACAGCGGTAGCAGACGTTTGCAGCCGGACTCCCTGCTGCGTTATCTGGTCAGTTTTCGCCAGCACCAGGACTTTCACGAACACTGTGTCGAACGGATCTTTACCGACCTGCAACGCCTGCTGCAGCCCGACTGTCTGAGTGTGCAGGCCCGCTACCTGCGCCGTGGCGGGCTGGACATCAACCCCTGTCGCAGCAGCGGGGCACAACACTGGCCGGCATTGCGGCTGGCACGTCAATAATTATTGATCACGGAGCTTCTGACCATGAATCGCTCAAAACCCCGTATCGGCTTTGCCGGCATTGGCCTGATGGGCCTGCCGATGTGTCGCCGTCTGCTGGCAGCCGGTTATCCGCTGACGGTCTGGAACCGCAACCCGGCCAAATGCCAGCCGCTGGTGGCCGAAGGTGCGCAACAGGCCGACAGCCCAGTGGCGCTGGCACAGGCGTGTGACCTGCTGATCCTGTGTCTGGCCGACACCGCTGCCGTGCAAACGGTGGTACAGCAGCTGGTGGGTAGCCTGCATGCCGGGCAGATGATTGTGGACTGCTCCAGCATCGAACCCGCAGCCACCCGGGCGCTGGCCGCCCAGGTGGCCGGGCAGGGCGCCCACTGGCTGGATGTGCCGGTATCCGGCGGCGTGGCCGGTGCGGAAGCGGGCAGCCTGACGCTGATGGCCGGCGGTGATGCGCAGGTGCTGGCGGGGATCGAACCGGTGCTGATGCAACTGGGCCAGCGGCTGACCCACATGGGTCCGGTGGGCAGTGGCCAGGTCACTAAGGTGTGCAACCAGATGCTGGTGGCCTGCAATGTGATGGTGATTGCCGAGGTGGTGGCGCTGGCCGAGCGTGCCGGCGTGGATGCCAGCTTGCTGGCGCCGGCCCTGGCCGGCGGTTTTGCCGACAGCAAACCGCTACAAAACGAAGCGCCACTGATGGCGGGCCGCACCTTCGAACCGGTCAAATGGCATGTGCGTACCCTGCTCAAGGATCTGGACATGGCCACCCGCCTGTCGCAACAACAGGGCAGCGCCACGCCCATGAGCGGTATTGCCGCCCAGCTGATGCGCACCCATGCCACGGTCAGCAACAATGCCGACCGTGCGCCATCCAGCCTGATCGAGCTTTACGCCGGAGACCAGCCATGCAACTGATTGCCAACCTGTCGCTGCTGTTTACCGAATTGCCGCTGCTGGAACGGGTTGAGGCGGCCCGGCAGGCCGGTTTTGATGCTGTGGAAATCCAGTTTCCCTATGACGTATCACCGTACGATCTCAAGTGCGCCGTTAGAGACGCCGGCCTGCCACTGGTGCTGATCAACCTGCCGGCTGGCGACCTGATGGCCGGTGGCGCCGGGCTGGCTTGCCAGCCGGACTTGCGCCGTGAATTCGCCGAAGCTCTGGATACCGCCCTGGAATATGCGCTGGTGGCCAAGCCGCACAAGGTGAATGTGCTGGCTGGCCGGGTACTGGACGGACAGTGTGCCGACACCGCCTTTACCACCCTGGCCGCCAACCTGCGTGATACCGGCCGGGCCTTTGCCCGCCTGCATGTTCAGGTGCTGGCCGAAGCCATCAACCCGCTCGACATGCCGGGCTTTTTGCTGACCACACCGGAACAGCAACTGGCGTTGCTGCACGAGACCGGGGACGCCAATTGCGCCGCCCAGCTCGACCTGTATCACATGGCCCGCCAGGGCATTGATCCGCTGGCGGCCATTGCCCGTCTGGGACGACATATCGGCCATGTGCAGTTTGCCGACTGTCCCGGCCGTCATGAACCGGGCAGCGGCAGCCTGGACTTTATGGCGCTGCGCCAGGCGTTGCAGCAAAGCGGCTATCAGGGCGGCTGGGCCGCCGAATACCGGCCCGCTGCTGACACCGGTGACGGGCTGGGCTGGATGCAACAGCCGGCGTTTGCCCGCACCGGCGGCTAACAGCCATCAGGGCCCGTACAGCAGCTTCGGCAACCAGGTGGCAATGGTCGGAAACACCAGCAACAGCACAATGGCCACCCACTGCAGTATGACAAAGGGAATCACGCCCTTGTAAATCTGCAGAGTAGAGATGCTGGCTGGCGCCACGCCACGCAGATAAAACAGCGAGAAACCAAAGGGCGGAGTCAGGAAGCTGGTTTGCAGGTTCACTGCCACAATCACCGCCAGCCATACCGGATCGACATCCATCATCAACAAGATGGGGGCGGTAATCGGCAGTACGATAAAAATGATTTCCATGGCGTCCAGCACAAAGCCGAGCAGGAACATCAGCAGCATCACAAACAGGATCGCACCCAGAGTGCCGCCAGGCAGGGCGTTAAGGAAACTGCTGACCAGCTCGTCACCGCCGAGCATGCGGAACACCAGCGAAAACACCGAAGCACCCAGCAAAATCACAAACACCATCGAGGTAATGGTCGCAGTGGACTGCACCACGGTTTTCAGGTTGGCAAAGGTCAGCCTGCGCTGGCTGGCGGCCAGAATCATGGCGCCAATGGCCCCTACCGAGGCCGACTCGGTGGGCGTGGCAATACCGGCCAGAATCGAACCCAGCACCGCCACCACCAGCAGCAGCGGCGGCAGCAGGCTGGTCAGCACATCACGGCCCAGCCGGGCCCGTTCTTCGGCGCTGGTTGCCAGTGCCGGGCAGCTGTCCGGGTCCTTCACCGACTTGAATACCAGCCACAGCAGGTACAGTCCGACCAGCATCAGCCCCGGCAGCAGGGCGCCGGCAAACACATCACCCACGGACACGGTCGAGGGAGCAAAGTTGCCTTTCTCCATCTGCACCTGGGCGTTTATGGTGGACATCATGTCGCCCATAAAAATCAGTACCGTGGAGGGCGGAATAATTTGCCCCAGCGTACCCGAAGCACAAATCACCCCGGTGGCCAGTTTGGGGTCGTAACCGGAACGCAACATGGCCGGCAATGACAGCAGGCCCATGGTCACCACGGTAGCGCCCACCACGCCGGTCGAGGCTGCCAGCAGGGCGCCGACAATCACCACCGAAAAGCCCAGCCCGCCACGCAGGCTGCCGAACAACCGGCCCATGGTCAGCAGCAGCTTTTCCGCCATGCCGGAACGCTCCAGCATCATGCCGATAAAAATGAACATCGGAACCGCCACCAGTACCTCGTTGGTCATCACCCCGATATAGCGGGGCGCCAGGCTGGTGAAGTTGCTGGGATCAAATACTCCGGCCAGATAGCCGATGCCGGCAAACACCAGTGACACGCCGGCCAGGGAAAAGGCCACCGGAAAACCGAACATCAGAGCGCCAACCACGGCAAAAAACATGCACAGTGCCAGTATCTGGCCAAACAGGGTGATATCCATTATTCGGCCTCCTGATAGCGCAAGCTCTCAGGCAGCAACTGTTGCTGGTTGCGCAACACCAGAATGCCGCGCAGCAGCATCGCCAGCGCCTGCAAACCGATCACCAGCGCAAACAACAGGATGAAGCTCTTGAGCACAAACAGGCCCGGCATGCCGCCATAGTTGGCCGAGCCTTCATAAAAACGCCAGGAGCGTTGCACAAAGGGCAGGCTGTAGTGCACCAGTACCCAGATGAAGGGCGCCACACACAGCAGGCTGCCCAGAATGTCGACCCAGGCTTTGAAGCGCAGGCTGGCGGGGCGATAGAAAATATCCACCCGCACGTGGCCGTTTTTCAGCAGGGTATAACCGGCCACCCCCATAAACATCATGCCGTTCATCCACACATAAAGGTCCTGCATCCACAGCGAACCACTGGAGAACAGATAGCGCATCACCACCACGGCAAAGCAGACCAGCACCATGGCCAGCGCCAGCCAGGAAAACAGATGACCGAGCAGGGTATTGAAGCGGCTGATCAGGCGGACCAGCAAAGCGAGAAAGGACACAGCAGGTAACCCTGTAGAAAAACAAGGCTGCAAGGATAGCTGAAAATGCGGCCGGTTCCAGCAGCCGGGTGCAAAAGAAGATGGTTGCCTGCCGGGCAGGCAACCACTGGAGACTTACTGGCCGCTGACGGCGACCATGGCGTCGGTGACCGCTTCAATGTTGCCGAGGTTGAGGGCTGCCACGCAAATGCGGCCGGTGGATACCGCATAGATGCCGAACTCCTCACGCAGGCGCTCTACCTGCGCCGGGTTCAGGCCCGAGTAGGAGAACATGCCGCATTGTTGGGTCACAAAGCTGAAGTCCTGACGGGCGCCTTTGTCCTGCAGCTGCTGCACCATCAGCTCGCGCATCAGCCGGATGCGATGGCGCATGCCGGCCAGCTCCTGTTGCCACAGGGCGTTCAGCTCCGGATTATTGAGCACGGTGCTGACAATGGTGGCTCCGTGGGTGGGCGGGTTGGAATAGTTGGTACGGATAACACGCTTGACCTGTGACAGCACCCGGCCAGCTTCTTCCGCCGAGCCGGCCACAACCGACAGCGCACCGACCCGCTCGCCATAAAAAGAAAACGACTTGGAGAACGAGCTGGATACAAAGAAGTTCATGCCCGAGTCGGCAAACAGGCGTACCGCCACGGCATCTTCTTCAATGCCTTCGCCAAAGCCCTGATAGGCAATGTCCAGGAACGGAATATGGTTTTTGCGCTGCACCAGGGCAATCACCTGCTTCCAGTCGTCTGCGGTCAAATCCACGCCGGTCGGGTTGTGGCAGCAGGCGTGCAACACCACCACCGACTGCTCCGGAAGTGCTTCAATATCGGCCAGCATCGCCGGCAGGTTCAGGCCGTGGCTGGCCGGGTCGTAATAGGTGTAGTCCTGCACCTGGTAGCCGGCGGTAGTGAACAGTGCCCGGTGGTTTTCCCAGCTCGGATTACTGATGGCCACTACACCGCTGTTGGGCAGGCTTTGAATGAAATCAGCACCCAGACGCAGTGCACCGGTGCCGCCAATGGACTGTACGGTCACCACCTGGCTGTTTTGCAACAAAGGCGACTGTTCGCCGAACAGCAGCTTTTGCACCGCACTGCCATAACTGATCACACCCTCGATCGGCAGATAACCACGGGCCAAACGGGCTTGCTGATGCAACTCCTCGGCGCGGGCTACGGCCTGCATCAATGGAATGCGGCCGGCTTCGTCAAAGTAGACACCTACGCCCAGGTTGACCTTGTGGCTGCGGGTGTCGGCGTTAAAGGTTTCGTTCAGGCCCAGAATGGGATCGCGGGGGGCCATTTCAATGGCAGAAAAGAGACTCATGCTGACTCGCTTGTGAATGTCGGGAAAATGGCAACTGATGCGCTGTAACAAAGCGGCATCTGTAAAAATTTGACCGGTATCCTGGCGTGAAATCCGGAAGCGGCCTGGACCTTGGCGGTCGGCCTGCCGTGTTGCATGGAGGGATGATCCAGCAGGTTTGCCCGCTGGTCTTGTGGACCTGGGCAGTATCGAGAACAACTGTTCAAAAAAACGGATCGACGGAGTATAACGGCCAAAACCGGCGCAGGCGAGCGCAAGCCGGTAAAAAAATCTCGTATTTTGGCTGTTATCCCTGTGACAAAAGGACCTGACACTCAAGTCGTAAAGGGCCGTGCTGTGCTAGCATAACGGCCCTGAACAACATGCCAAGGTGTAGTCGATAGTGTCTGAATTTCAACTGGTTACTTCGTATGTGCCGGCGGGCGACCAGCCCGGGGCCATTGACCGGATGGTGCTGGGGCTGGACTCCGGCCTGGCCTATCAAACCCTGCTGGGCGTGACCGGCTCGGGCAAAACCTTCAGCATTGCCAACGTCATCCAGCGCGTGCAGCGTCCGACCATAGTACTAGCACCCAACAAGACGCTGGCGGCGCAGCTGTATGGCGAGTTCAAGGCGTTTTTCCCCAACAATGCCGTCGAGTATTTCGTTTCCTATTACGACTACTACCAGCCCGAAGCCTATGTGCCGGCCTCGGATACCTTTATCGAAAAGGATGCTTCGATCAACGATCATATCGAGCAAATGCGGCTGTCAGCCACCAAGGCGCTGCTGGAGCGGCGTGATGTTATCATCGTGGCTACC
>CAZMLX010000059.1:0-1973 GCA_964567275.1 uncultured Thiopseudomonas sp.
GGTGATGACGGGGTGGGGCGGGTGATGACGATGCTTTTTAGTACAGCAGTCCCTTGGTAAACAGGTTGTCGTAGCAGAATTGGGTGGCTTGCATGAAGCCTTCGCCGCTGCCGCAGTCGTAGCGGCTGCCTTTGAATTTGTAGGCCAGTACGCAGCCGCGCTGGGCCTGTTTCATCAGGGCGTCGGTGATCTGGATTTCGCCGCCTTTGCCGGGCTCGGTTTCTTCGATCAGTTCGAAGATGTCCGGTGTCAGGATGTAGCGGCCGATGATGGCGAGGTTGGAGGGGGCGTCTTCGGCTTTGGGTTTTTCCACCATGGTGTTGACCCGGAAGATGTCGTCGCGGATCATTTCGCCGGCGATGACGCCGTATTTGTGGATGTCTTCCCGGGGTATTTCCTGTACGGCCACAATCGAGCAGCGGAACTGTTTGTACAGTTGCACCATTTGTTTGAGCACGCCGTCGCTGCCGGGGTTCAGGCACAGGTCGTCGGCCAGTACCACGGCGAAGGGTTCGTCACCGATCAGCCGGCGGCCGGTGAGGATGGCGTGGCCCAGGCCTTTCATTTCAATCTGGCGGGTGTAGGAAAAGGTGCAGTTGTCCATCAGGTGGCGGATGCCGCGCAGGTAGTGTTCTTTGTCGGTGCCCTGGATCTGGTTTTCGATTTCGTAGCTGACGTCAAAGTGGTCTTCGATGGCCCGTTTGTTGCGGCCGGTGACGATGGCCATGTCGTGAATGCCGGCTTCCAGTGCTTCTTCCACGCCAAACTGGATCAGCGGTTTGTTGACGATGGGCAGCATTTCCTTGGGCATGGCTTTGGTGGCTGGCAGAAAGCGGGTGCCATAGCCGGCGGCGGGGAACAGGCATTTATTGATCATGGGGCGGGTCCTTTTTTGCAATGCGGCGGATTATAGCTGGCTTGGGGCCAATCGTCATGGCGGCGGGACAGATGGGCGGGAAATGATTAGAATGCTGGCGTTTTGATGGGTTGTTGTCATTCGTTATCACCGGGCTTGGTGGGGACGCCCGCCCGTCATTGCCGGACTTGATCGGGCAATCTTGCTGGTCTTGGCGCTGTTCAGGGGAGATCACCCGGTCAAGCCGGGTGATGACGGGGTGTGGGGTGGGTGATGACGGGGTAGGGGGCGGGCCGAGGTGTGGGGCATGATACCCCGATGTTTAGCAAGGATTTTTTATGTTGCGTGACCGGTTGTTGAAGCTGCCCCGGCGGCAGAAGCGGGTGTTGCAGGTTGCGGCTGATGTGCTGCTGATCTGGCTGTGTCTGTGGCTGGCGTTTGTGGAGCGGGTGGGTTTTGCCGAGGCCGGGTTGCGTGTGGGTTGGCATGGCTGGCTGTTTGTCGCGGCGCCGCTGGTGACCATTCCGTTTTGCATTCATCTGGGTATGTACCGTGCGGTGATGCGCTATCTGGGGCGTGAGGCGCTGGTGCAGATTGCCAAGGCGCTGACGCTGGCAGCGATTGTGCTGGCGCTACTGGTGTACTGGTTTGAGTCGCGGGGGACTCATGCGATTCCCCGTTCGTTTGTCATGCTGTACTGGGTGAACAGTCTGATTGCAGTGGGCGGGCTGCGATTGCTGATGCGCCAGTACTTTATGAACGACCGGTTTCCCGGCGGTTTACCGTTTTTGACCCATGGGCGGCAGTTGTCAAAGGTGGTGATTTACGGCGCAGGCTCGGCGGGTAATCAGCTGGTGCGGGCGCTGCGCATGGGCCGCAGCATGGAGCCGGTGGCCTTTCTGGATGATGATGACAATATTGCCACCCGCACGGTGGCCGGGCTCAAGGTGTACAAGCCCAAGCATATTGAAGAGGTGCTGCGGGTCACCGGTGCAACCCAGGTGTTGCTGGCGTTGCCGTCGGCCAGTCGTGCCCGGCGGCGGGAGATTTTGGCGATGCTGGCGCCTTATCCGGTGCATGTGCGTACCGTGCCGGGGTTTATGGATCTGGCCAGCGG
>CAZMLX010000059.1:1983-12136 GCA_964567275.1 uncultured Thiopseudomonas sp.
CTTGCAGGAGGTGGACATTGCCGACCTGCTGGGGCGTGACTCGGTGGCGCCGGATATGACGCTGTTTGAGCGCTGCATCAAGGGCCAGGCGGTGATGGTGACCGGGGCGGGTGGCTCGATCGGTTCCGAGCTGTGTCGGCAGATTCTGGCCAGTGGTGCCACGGTGCTGATTTTGTATGAGCACAGCGAGTTCAACCTGTACCAGATTCATGCCGAGCTGGAGCAGCGGGTGCGCCATGAGCAGCTGGATGTGCAGGTGTTGCCGATTTTGGGTTCCATTCGTAACCGCAAGCGCCTGCTGGAGGTGATGCGCACCTGGCGGGTTAACACTCTGTACCATGCTGCCGCCTATAAGCACGTGCCGATGGTGGAGCACAACACCACCGAGGGTATTTTGAATAATGTGATGGGCACCCTGTATACCGCCCAGGCGGCGCTGGTGGCCGGGGTGCAGAATTTTGTTCTGATTTCCACCGACAAGGCGGTGCGCCCGACCAATGTGATGGGCAGCAGCAAGCGCCTGGCGGAAATGGTGTTGCAGGCGTTGAGCCGTGAACAGCGAGTGCAGCTGTATGGCACCGATTATGGTACCGAACCGGTGGTCAATCGCACCCGTTTTACCATGGTGCGTTTTGGTAACGTGCTGGGCTCGTCCGGTTCGGTGATCCCGCTGTTTCGCCAGCAAATTCGTGCCGGCGGCCCGCTGACGGTGACTCACCCGGAGATTACCCGTTACTTCATGACCATTCCGGAGGCGTCTCAGCTGGTGATTCAGGCCGGCTCGATGGGGCAGGGCGGGGATGTGTTTGTGCTGGATATGGGCGAGCCGGTGCGTATTGTCGAGCTGGCGCAGAAGATGATTGCGCTGTCCGGTTTGACGGTGCGTTCCGATGCCAACCCGGCCGGTGAAATCGCCATTGAATTTACCGGCTTGCGGCCGGGTGAAAAGCTGTATGAAGAGCTGCTGATTGGCGACAACGTGACCGGCACCGAACACCCGATGATCATGCGTGCCAGCGAAGACCTGCTGCCCTGGAGCAGGCTGCTGCAGGTGTTGCAACAGCTCAAGAGCCATATTGACGGCGGCGACAGCCAGGCGATTCGCCAGCTGCTGCTGGAGACCGTGTCCGGCTACAACCCGCAGGGCGAGATTGTGGATTTGTTGTACGGGCTGAAGGATGAGGCTGCGGAGTAGGCTGTGGCGCCTGGACCCTGCGACTTCGCACAGGGTGACGGTGTGTGTTGTTATGCGGGAGATCACCCGGTCAAGCCGGGTGATGACGGGGTGAGTAAGGTGACGACGGGGTGGACAGGGTGACGGTGGGTGTTGTTCTGTGGGAGGTCACCCGGTCAAGCCGGGTGACGACGAGAGGGGGGCAGGATGATGAGGGGCGAACCACCTGCCACGTCTTTGCCCGACTTGATCGGGCAATCTGCCAGGCCTGTCATTCCGCCTGTAGCGTAGTGCAGTTGTGGGATCCAGTGATGTGTCCCTGGACCCTGCGAGTTCGCACAGGGTGGTGGGGGGTGTTGTTCTGGGGGAGATCACCCGGTCAAGCCGGGTGACGACGGGGTGGGCAGGGTGACGACGGGGAGGGTAGCCCGGATGACGGCAGTTTGGCGAGGTATTCGCTCAGGGCACGACGTGCCAGGTCGTTGAGCGATATATTGGCGCGGCTGGCCGCCAGGCTGGCTGACATATGCAGTTCGTGGCCGACTCTGACATTGAATGAACCTTTGCAGGGGGTGTCGGGTACTTTATTGAGAGCTGTGCAGTCTTCAAGATAGCCATCTACCGATGCCTGAAATTCTTGTTCAAGGGTTTTCAGGTCGCTGCCTTCGTAGGTGACCAGATCACGGATATAGGCCAGCTTGCCGAATAAATTGCCGCTGTCCAGATCGGGTTCAATAGTGCCCAGGTAACCTTTGTAAGTCAGATGCGTCATAGGTAACCCTCCTGTTTGAGTGCGTGGCGTACAGCTTTCAGGGCGCCGCCTTTGATGGTGTTTTCCGGGTGTGGACGGTGCAAGCGGAGCATGTGGCCGGTGAGGTTGTTATAAAAGCGGACACGTGATCCGGCCATTTCTTGCTGCTGGTAGCCCAGCATGGCCATGAGGGCAACCAGCTCGCTCCAGGGGAATGTGTTTCCGGCAGCGTTGAGCTTGGCGAGCAGTTTTTCGCACTTTCCCATCTTGAAATCCTTTTCTGTTTGCGACTGATTGTAGTTGCATGTTTGGGCGGGCGCAACGGGGTCTTGTGTCCCGTGTGCAGCGTAGCGGAGTTGTGGGATCCAGTGATGTGTCCCTGGGCCCTGCGACTTCGCGCAGGGTGACGGGGGTGTTGTTCTGGGGGAGGTCACCCGGTCAGGCCGGGTGACGACGGGCTGTGGGGCAGGTGGGGACGAGACTGGAGCGGGACACCGGGTCATCCTGCGGAAGCGCAGCGCACTCGCAGGATCCAGTAGTCTCTGGACCCTGCGACTGTCGCGCAGGGTGACGGGTGGTGTTTGGGTGGGTGCTGTGCAGCAATCGGGGCCGTTTTCGCAGGGCTGTATTAGCGTTCGCCCTGTAGCCATTCCAGTGGCAGTTCGTGCTGGGTGTTGTCGTCGCTGACGTAGAGTACGCCGTCGCTGATCATGACGTTCCAGTCCACGCTGCGGGGCAGCTCGTGGGCCAGTGTTTCCAGCGCATCTTGCGGCAGGACGGCGATGTGCAGGTTGGCCTGCTGGGCAACGGCAGGCAGGGTTTTACCCGCCCAGATCCGGTTTTGGCCATAGACCAGTAGTGAGCAGCGCTCGCTGCGGCGCGAGGCGGCGATCAGCCGTTCGGCGTCGGGCTGGCCCACATCAATCCAGTGCTCGATGCGCCCGTCCAGCGACTTTTGCCAGAGCGCCGGGTCATCCACCTCGGACAAACCCCGTCCAAACGCCAGTTGCGGGTGATGCCAGAGCGCATGGGCCAGCACCCGGGTGGCCAGTCGTGGCTCGGTTTCGGATGGGTGACGGGCAACGGTGAGGTTCAGGTCTTCGTAGACCGAGCGGTCGATGTCGGTGAGGTTGAGCCGGAATTTGTAGGGTGTGGATTTCAGTGCCATGGTGTCGGATGCCCGGTGGATGCAGGAGCGGCAGTGTACCTTAAAATATGTGTGGCCGGGTTTGGCGAGGGCTGCTCATGCAGAGTATGTCCCTTCTGTTTCGTCTTGGCCTGACTTGCCTGCTACGCCTTTGTCCGGCTTGATCGGGCAATCTGCCAGGCCTGTCATTCCGCACGCAGCGTAGCGGAGTTGCGGAATCCAGTGGGCGTTCTCTGGACCCTGCGACTTTGCGCAGGGTGACGGTGGTGCGTGGGTTGCTCCGCACTGCTTGCACCACCCCTAAAACGAAAAAGGCCGCTTATTTCCAAGCGGCCTCATTCTTTAATGTGTTTGGTGCCCCGGGGGAGAATCGAACTCCCACGCTGTTACCAGCGGCGGATTTTGAATCCGCTGCGTCTACCAATTCCGCCACCGGGGCATGGCGGCGGATTATAGGGAGCCAAACCGGCAAGGTCAATTGCTTTCATGGTCAGCACTGCTTTTTTCCGTTAAGCTTGCCGACCTGTTTTTTGCCGGTTTTGATCATGCGTGTTGCTGATTTCCAGTTTGAGTTGCCCGACGGGCTGATTGCCCGTTATCCGCTGGCTGAGCGTACGGCCAGCCGTTTGCTGGTGCTGGACGGGCAGGGTGGCGCACTGGCGCACAAAAACTTTTCTGATTTGCCCGGCTATTTGCGGGCCGGTGACCTGTTGGTGTTCAACAACACCCGGGTGATTCCGGCACGCTTGTTTGCTCAGAAGGACAGTGGCGGCAAGGCGGAAATTCTGGTTGAGCGGGTGCTGGATGAGTATCGGGTGCTGGCTCATGTGCGGGCCAGCAAGGCGCCCAAGCCGGGCAGCCGTTTGGTGCTGGAGCAGGGCAGTGCGCTGATGGCGGCCCGCCATGATGCGCTGTTCGAGCTGGAGTTTGATCGCCCGGTGCTGGCGTTGCTGGAGCAGATTGGCCACATGCCGCTGCCGCCCTATATCGACCGGGCTGACGAGCTGTCCGACCGCGAGCGTTATCAGACGGTGTATGCGCAGCATGCCGGTGCCGTTGCTGCACCGACGGCGGGCTTGCACTTTGACCAGCCGCTGCTGGACCGGCTGGCCGCCATGGGGGTGGAGACTGCCTTTGTCACTTTGCATGTGGGGGCAGGGACTTTTCAGCCGGTGCGGGTGGAGCAGATTGAGGATCACAGGATGCACCACGAATGGCTGGAGGTCAGCCAGCCGGTGGTGGATGCGGTGCAACGTTGCAAGGCCCGTGGTGGCCGGGTGGTGGCGGTGGGCACCACCAGTGTGCGTTCGCTGGAAACGGCCGCCAACAGCGGCGAACTCAAGCCTTATAGCGGCGATACCAATATTTTTATTTATCCCGGTCGCAGTTTTAACGTGGTGGATGCGCTGGTGACCAATTTTCATTTGCCAGAGTCTACGCTGCTGATGCTGGTGTCGGCTTTTGCCGGCTATTCGGCAACGATGCATGCATATCAGCAGGCAGTTGCCGAAAAATACCGCTTTTTCAGTTATGGCGATGCCATGTTCATTACCCGTAATCCGCAGCCGGATGTGCCCGGAGAGTCCTGATGTCGTTTATGCAGTTTGAGCTTTTGGCTACTGATGGCCGTGCCCGCCGTGGCCGCCTGACCTTTCCCCGTGGCACGGTGGAAACGCCGGTATTTATGCCGGTGGGCACCTATGGCACGGTCAAGGGCATGTTGCCACGGGATATCAAGGAGATTGGTGCGCAGATTATTCTGGGCAACACCTTTCACCTGTGGCTGCGCCCGGGTACCGAGGTGATCCGTGAGCACGGTGACTTGCACAATTTTATGCAGTGGCAGGGGCCGATCCTGACCGACTCCGGCGGCTTTCAGGTGTTCAGCCTGGGGGCGATGCGCAAGATTAAAGAAGAAGGGGTGTACTTTTCTTCGCCGGTGGATGGCGCCAAGGTGTTTATGGGGCCGGAAGAGTCCATGCAGGTGCAGCGCGAGCTGGGCTCGGATGTGGTGATGATTTTTGACGAGTGCACGCCTTATCCGGCTGACTTTGATACCGCCAAAACCTCTATGGAGCTGTCACTGCGCTGGGCCAGACGCTCGAAAATTGCCCATGGCGATAATCCGTCGGCCCTGTTTGGCATTGTGCAGGGCGGCATGCACGAGGCGCTGCGTCAGCGTTCGCTGGAGGGCTTGCTGGACATCGGTTTTGACGGCCTGGCCATTGGCGGGCTGTCGGTGGGTGAGCCGAAAGAGGACATGATTCGCATATTGGACTTTTTGCCACCCTTGATGCCGCCGCAAACGCCCCGATATCTGATGGGTGTTGGCAAGCCGGAAGATCTGGTGGAGGGCGTGCGCCGTGGCATCGACATGTTTGACTGTGTGATGCCGACCCGCAATGCCCGCAACGGCCATCTGTTTGTCAATGATGGCGTGGTGAAGATCCGCAATGCGGTGCACCGCCACGATGATTCGCCGCTGGATGCCAGCTGTGATTGCTACACCTGCCAGAATTTCAGCCGGGCCTACCTGCATCATTTGCACCGCTGTGGCGAAATGCTGGGCAGCATGCTGAATACCATTCACAATTTGCGACACTATCAGAGCTTGATGGCCGGTTTACGCGGAGCCATACAACAGGGTACATTGTCGCACTTTGTCGAAGACTTCTATGCCAGACGGGGCCTGCCCGTGCCGCCGCTGGACTGATTTTTAAACCCCTTGAACTGGAGCTGTAAATGAACTTTCTGATTCCCATGGCCTATGCCGACACCGCCACCAACGCTGCTCCCGGTAGCGAATACCTGCAATTCATCCTGCTGGGCGGCTTTTTGGTGGTGTTTTACCTGATGGTCTGGCGTCCGCAGTCCAAGCGCGCCAAGGACCACCGCAATCTGGTCGGTGGCCTGCAGAAAGGCGATGAAGTGGTTACCTCCGGTGGCATTGCCGGCAAGGTTACCAAGGTGGCGGATGATTTCATCATGGTTGAAGTGTCTGAAAAGGTTGAACTGCGTTTTCAGAAGCAGGCCATTGTGGCCGCACTGCCCAAGGGCACACTGAAAGCCCTCTGATTTTTCTCCAGCGGGTGACAGCCGGTGTTCCGGCTGTCGGCCCCGCTTCTGTTTGTACCGCAGGCCGCCAAGGTCTGCCCAACCTGCGGGCGCCATCATGCTCAATAGATACCCCTTGTGGAAGTACCTGCTGATTGCACTGATTTTGTGTGTCAGTTTTATTTATGCCCTGCCCAATCTGTATCCGGATGATCCGGCGATCCAGATCAGCGGCACCAGCAGTGCGCTGGACATTACCCAGTCTGATCTTGACCGTGCCAGCGCTGCCCTGCGCGAGGCCGGCATTGAGGTCAAGGCGACCGATATGCAGGGCCGTAGCGGCCTGTTGCGCCTGGCGGAACAGGAAGACCAGCTGCCCGGCAAAGAAGTGGTGCGCCGTGTGCTGGGCGATGACTATGTGGTGGCGCTGAACCTGGCACAAACCACGCCGCAGTGGCTGCGCAAGCTGGGCGGCAGCCCGATGAAGCTGGGTCTGGACCTGTCCGGTGGTGTGCATTTCCTGCTGGAAGTGGACATGGACAAGGCCATTTCTGCCCGTCTCAAGGTGTATGACACCGAAGCCAAGAGCATCCTGCGTAAAGAGCGTATCCGTTATCGCAGTATGCCGGCGCTGGAAAACGGCATTCAGCTGGGTTTTGACGACAGCGAGGCGCTGGGCAAGGCCCGTGGTCTGCTGCGCAAAAGCTTTACCGACTTTGAGCAGCAGGTGGTGGAGCGCAATGGCCGTCAGGTGCTGTTGCTGACGCTGCTGCCGTCCAAAATCACTGAAATCCGCGAATATTCGATCAAGCAAAACCTGACCACGGTGCGTAACCGGGTCAACGAATTGGGTGTGGCCGAGCCGCTGGTGCAGCGCCAGGGCGCCAACCGCATTGTGGTCGAGCTGCCGGGTGTGCAGGACACGGCGGAAGCCAAGCGCATTCTGGGTAAAACCGCCAACCTTGAGTTCCGGCTGGCGGCCGAGTTTGATGCGCCCCGTGGTAGTACCGAACAGTTCGAGATGCGTGAAGAGGGTCGCCCGCCGGTGGCGCTGGAGCGCAGCGTGATCATTACCGGTGACCAGGTGACCGATGCCCAGGCCAGTTTTGATGAAAACGGCCGTCCGCAGGTGAACATCCGACTGGATGGCCATGGTGGCGAGCTGATGAACCGGGCAACCCGCAGCTCCATTGGCCGCAGCATGGCGGTGATCTTTATCGAACAGCGTCCGGTCACCCGTTACGTCAAGGAAATCGTGGATGGTGTCGAGCAGGAAGTGGCGGTGCAGAGCTTCAAGGAAGAGAAGCGGGTCATCAGCCTGGCGACCATCCAGTCGACCCTGGGCAGCCAGTTTCGCATCACCGGCCTGAACGGCCAGGGCGAGTCGTCCGAGCTGGCACTGCTGTTGCGTGCCGGTGGTCTGGCGGCGCCGATGTACTTTGCCGAGGAGCGCACCATTGGTCCGAGCCTGGGTGCCGAGAACATCGAGCTGGGCGTGAAGGCTGCGATTTATGGCTTTATCTTTGTGGCGATCTTTATTCTGCTGATCTACAAGTTCTTTGGCTTGCTGGCGGTGGTGACACTGGCGCTGAACATGGTCAACCTGGTGGCGATGATGTCGTTGCTGGGCGCTACCCTGACGCTGCCGGGCATTGCCGGCATCGTGCTGACCATGGGTATGGCGGTGGATGCCAACGTGCTGATTTTCTCGCGGATTCGTGAAGAAATCGCCAACGGTGCTTCGGTGCAGCGGGCGATTCACGAAGGCTTCGACAAGGCGTTTTCGGCCATTGTTGACGGCAACCTGACCACCTTGCTGGTGGGCGTGATCCTGTTTGCCATGGGTACCGGCCCGATCAAGGGCTTTGCCGTGACCCTGTCACTGGGTATCGTCACTTCCATGTTTACTGCCATCTTCGTCACCCGGGCCATGGTCAACCTGATCTATGGTGGCCGCAATGACCTGAAGAAGATCTGGATTTAAGGGGTAATCACCATGAAACGTACCATCAACTTTATGGGTGTACGCGTGATTGCCGTGAGCATCACGCTGCTGTTGTGCCTGGCGTCGCTGGGTGCGATTGCGGTCAAAGGCTTCAACTTTGGCCTGGACTTTACCGGCGGTACGCTGGTTGAGCTGAACTACGCCGAGGCGGCCGACCTCAATGCCATTCGTGGCCAGTTGCAGGCCGGTGGTTATACCGACGCTGTGGTGCAGAGCTTTGGTGCCATCACTGATGTGCTGATCCGCACCCCCGGCGATGACCCGGAGCTGGGCAAGCAGATTGCGGCGGTGCTGAAGCAGAGCAGTGCCCAGGACTTTACCGTCAAGCGGGTCGAGTTTGTGGGCCCGGCGGTGGGTGAGGAGCTGCGTGACCAGGGCGGCATGGGCATGCTGGTGGCACTGGCCGGCATTTTGGTGTACCTGGGCTTCCGTTTTCAGTGGAAGTTCGGTCTGGGTGCCATTGTCGGCCTGGTGCACGACGTGATTGTGACCCTGGGCGTGGTGGCTTTTTTCCAGATCCAGTTTGACCTGACGGTGCTGGCGGCGATTTTGGCGATTATCGGTTACTCGCTTAACGACTCGATCGTGATTTTTGACCGGATCCGGGAGAATTTCCGTCTGCTGCGCAACACCTCGCTGATCGACAATATCAACATCTCCACCACCCAGACCCTGCTGCGGACCTTGGCAACCTCCATCTCCACGCTGGTGGCGGTGGCGGCGCTGCTGTTTTTTGGCGGCGACAACCTGTTCGGCTTTGCGCTGGCGCTGATGGTGGGTATTACGGCGGGTACCTTCTCGTCGATCTACATTTCCAGTATTGCGCTGATCTGGCTGAAGCTGACCGTGGAAGACCTGATTCCGCCGGTACGTGCGGAAGAAGTGGACGAATCGCCCTGATAGCGGGCACAAAAAACGGGCAGCCTGGGTTGCCCGTTTTTTTATCCGCTAAAGCTGGCGCAGTCAGCTTTTGAAGCTGGCCGGTACGTTGGGCTGGATGCTGGTGAGGATGGCCTTGAAGCATTTGGGGTTGCCTGCCACTACATGGCCTTTTTCCAGGAACTGGTGACCGCCGGTAAAGTCGCTGATCAGTCCGCCGGCTTCCTGGACCAGCAGGACACCGGCCGCCATGTCCCATTCGGACAGGCCGTATTCCCAGAAGCCGTCGTAGCGGCCGGCCGCTACATAGGCCAGGTCGAGGCTGGCAGCGCCGGCACGGCGGATGCCCGAGCTTTGTTCGGCCAGGCTGCGGAACATGCCCAGGTAGTTGTCGATGTGTTCCATCTGGCCGTCACGGAACGGAAAGCCGGTGGCCAGTACGGCGTGGGTCAGGGTGGTGCGTTTGCTGACCCGCAGGCGGCGGCCGTTGAGGGTGGCGCCACGGCCACGGCTGGCGAGGAATTCTTCATCGAGCATGGGGTCGTAGACCACGGCGTGCTCGGTACGGCCCCGGTATTTGCAGGCAATGCTGACCGCAAAGTGGGGAATGCCGTGAATGTAGTTGGTGGTGCCGTCGAGCGGATCAATCACCCACTGGTAGTCGGCTCCTTCACCCGTACCGGTCACGCTGGTGCCTTCTTCGCCCAGAATGCCGTGATCCGGGTAGGCTTTGAGCAAGGTGTTGACGATCGCTTTTTCAGCGGCACGGTCAACCTGGGTGACATAGTCTTTGCTGTCTTTTTCATTGACTGACAGTGAATCAAGGCGGTCCATGGATCGGACAATGATTTCACCGGCACTGCGCGCGGCGCGCAGCGCAATATTCAGCATGGGCTGCATGGAGGAATACCTGGGGTTGTTAAAGAAGAGGTGCGCATTCTAGCAGAATTCCGGCGGCTGTGCGTTGAAGAAAATTGGCTTTTCCATGGCAACCGGCGGCCAGCTTGGGTAAGATTTGGCATTTTCGCTGAGTCGGGGTTGCAGGTGCTCAACAAGGTGCGCGTGGTGCTGGTCAATACCAGCCATCCGGGAAATATCGGCGGTGCGGCACGGGCCATGAAAAACATGGGCCTGAGCCGGCTG
>CAZMLX010000060.1:0-4524 GCA_964567275.1 uncultured Thiopseudomonas sp.
CGATGGCGTCATCCACCAGCAGGCCGATGGCCAGTACCATGGCGAACATGGTCAGGGTGTTGATGCTGTACCCGAATGCCGACAACACGCCAAAGGTACCCAGAATCACCACCGGAACGGCCAGGGCAGGAATCAGGGTTACCCGCAGGTTTTGCAGGAACAGGAACATCACCAGGAACACCAGCGCAAAGGCTTCGGCCAGGGTGATGATAACGCCCTTGATCGAGGCGGAGATGACTGGTGTGGTGTCGTAGGGGTACTCGACCTTGAGACCGGGCGGGAAAAACGGCTCCAGCTCGCCAATGGTCTCGCGGATGGCTTTGGCGGTATCCAGAGCGTTGGCACCGGTGGCCAGCTTGACGCCGATACCGGTGGCCGGCATGCCGTTGTATTCGGCATGGATGGCATAGTTCTCACCGCCCAGCTCAATGCGTGCCACATCTTTCAGGCGCACCTGGGCACCATCTTCCCGTACTTTCAGCAAAATGTTGCCAAACTGTTCGGGCGTTTGCATGCGGGTTTTGCCAATGATGGTGGCGTTGAGCTGCTGGCCGGGCGCAGCGGGCAGGCCGCCGAACTGGCCGGAGGATACCTGCACGTTTTGTGAGCGGATGGCATTGGCGATATCAACCGGGGTCAGGCTGAAGGTATTGAGCCGGGCCGGGTCGAGCCAGATGCGCATGGAGTACTGCGCACCGAAAATCTGGAAGTCGCCGACACCCGGGGTACGGGAAATCGGGTCCTGGACGTTGGAATAGACATAGTCGGAAATGTCATTCCGGTCCATGCTGCCGTCTTCAGACACAAACGCCAGTACCATCAGGAAGTTGCGTGCCGACTTGGTAACGCGGATACCCTGTTGCTGTACCTCTTGCGGCAGCATCGGGGTGGCCAGCTGCAGCTTGTTTTGTACTTGGACCTGGGCAATGTCGGGGTCGACGCTGGGCTCGAAAGTTACGCTGATTTCCATGCTGCCGTCAGAGTTGCTGGACGACGACATGTAGCGCAGGCCATCAATACCGTTCATTTGCTGTTCGATGACCTGAACGACGGTGTCCTGCACGGTTTTGGCCGAGGCGCCCCGGTACGACACACTAATGCCGATGGTGGGCGGTGCAATGCTCGGGTACTGGTTGACCGGCAGCTTGAGGATGGCAAGGCCGCCAATCAGCATCACGACCAGTGCCAGTACCCAGGAGAAAATCGGGCGATCAATGAAAAAGTTTGACATGAGAGTTCTCGCTAGGGGTCACTGCTGGCTTTCGTCGCTGGTGAGGGTGGCCGGGTAGGGGTCGACCGTGTCGCCAGGGCGGATCCATTGCAGGCCTTCGGTGATCAGGCGGTCACCACTTTGCAGGCCGTCGTTGATCAGCCAGTAGGCGCCAGACGTACGTTCGGCCTTGAGCATCCGCAGTTCGGCCTGGTTGTCAGCATTGACCACCATGGCAGTAGCCTGGCCTTTCGGGTTGCGGGAAATGCCTTGCTGGGGCGCCAGAATGGCTTGCTGGTTGACACCGGCGATCAGGCGGGCATGGACAAACATGCCGGGCAACAGGGTGCCTTCGGGGTTTGGAAATACCGCTCGCAGGGTTACGGTACCGGTACCTTCGTCTACCGATACTTCAGAAAACTCCAGCGTGCCCTGGTGCGGATACAGGCTCTGGTCTTCCAGCGTCAGGCTGACCTGTGCGCTGTGTTCATCGGCCGCTTCCAGCAGGCCGCTGTTGAGGTCCTGCTTGAGGCGCAGCAGTTCGGTGGCTGACTGGGTAACGTCAACATAAATGGGGTCCAGTTGCTGGATGACGGCCAGTTCCTGGGCCTGGCCGTTGTTGACCAGTGCGCCCTCGGTAACCCGTGAGCGGCCGATGCGTCCGGCAATGGGGGCCAGTACTTTGGTGTAGCGCAGATCAATGCGGGCTTTTTCCAGGGCGGCATCTGCCTGCAGGCTGGCGGCGCGGGCGTCGTCATATTGTTGACGGCTTACCGCTTTTTCATCCACCAGAACCCGGTAGCGTTCAGCCAGGGTGCGGGCCGCCAGTGCACTGGCTTCCGCACTTTTCAGGTTGGCCTGATAGATGGCCGGGTCAATCTGGTAAAGCTGCTGGTCGGCGCTGACTTCACTGCCTTCACGAAACAGGCGCTTGAGGATAATGCCGTTGACCTGCGGCCGGACTTCAGCGACCCGGTAGGCGGCGGTGCGGCCGGGTAACTCGGTGGTCAGGGTGTAGGGCTGTGGTTGCAGGGTGACTACGCCCACTTTTGCCGGTGGTTGCCCGGCCTGTGTTGCTTGTTCCTGTTCCGGCAGGCAGCCGGTCAGTAGCAGGGTGCCACCAAGGACAAGGGAGAATGCTGTAGCCCGTGTAAAGGGTCCGTTCATGATGCTGATTCCTGGGTTGACCTGAGATAAAAATGATTGCCTTGATGGCCCCGGAGAACGGGCTCCGGCTGCTGGCGGCATTCCATGCCGGTGTCATGCAGGGCAGGATACAGGGTTCTGTGTGCCATGTGGCGCCGGTTTGGGCGTTTGTCGGTAAGCAGGTCCGGTCATCCGGTTGGCTGAGCTGCATAGTATACATACAAAGATGTATGTTGGTAAATTAAGTTTGCTTGCGTTTGATCAATTTTGCCGGATTCGATGCTATCATGCTGCCACCAGACGGCAGAACGGACGCTTGTTCCGTCCGCTTTATTATTCCGGTACGGAGCACCCATGACACCGGCCATTAACCAGTTGAAGCAAGGCAGACAGCCTCACCGGGTGCATGCCTACGAGCATGACCCCCGTTCGTCGTCCTATGGGCTGGAAGCCGCAGAAAAGCTGGGGCTGGCGCAGGGGCAAGTATTCAAGACTCTGGTGGTACAGGCCGATAAGGGAGAACTGCTGGTTGCGGTGGTGCCGGTTGCCGGCAGCCTTGACCTGAAAAAGCTGGCTGAATGTGCCGGGGTCAAGAAAGTGGCAATGGCCGACCCGCAGCAGGTCAGCCGTGTAACCGGCTATGTGCTGGGCGGTGTCAGCCCGCTGGGCCAGAAGAAGCGCTTGCGCACCTTTATTGACGAAAGCGCTGTGCAGTTTGCCAGCGTTTTTGTAAGTGCCGGACGGCGCGGGCTGGAAATTGAGCTGGATGCCAGAATTTTGCAACAGGAGACAAATGCCATGCTGGCGTTGATTGGAACCTGAATGAACTGTTTTAAAGCTATTGGCATGAAAAATGCTGTTGGCTTCCCGTGTGTCAAAATAATACCCAAATCGATAATCTGCTAAAGGAAACTGCCATGTTTAACCGCCTTACATTTCAAGCACGTTTGCTGCTGTTGATGTGTATAGCCCTGGCCCTGTTCATAGCATCCGGCGCAATAGGGCTGCTGGCCATCAACAAGCTGAACAAGGACCTGGACAACGTCTACAGTGAAAAGATGGTGCCCATTACTCTTTTGGAGCGTATTCATACCAACGTAAATGATTGTCGCACCGAGTTGCTGCTGGCCATGCAGCACTCGCCAACCTCCGAGTTTCTGGACCTGCACAACCACCCGGTTGAGCAGCACCTGGACCGCATTGTGAGCTGCCAGCAGGACAACCTGAAACTGTGGCAGGAGTTTGACGGTATCAACCTTGCGGCGGACGAGAAACAACAGTATCAGCAGCTGCGTGACCAGATTCAGCAGTACAGTGCCGATATTGTGACTCCGGTTCTGCGTCAGGTTCAGGCCGGCGAATACTATCGCGGCAACCAGGACATCCTGCTGAAAATCAACCCGCGTTTGAGCGAGCTGCGCAAGCAGATGACGGCGTTCCAGCAGCTCATGCTGGAGCGGGCCGAAGCGCTCTATCATGAGGCCGAAGCGCACTACCAGCAGGTGTTGCGCTGGTTTGTCATCATGATGCTGGTCGGTGGTGCAATCATCATCGTAGTGACCTTCCGTGTACTGGCGAGTATCCGGGATGCGGTACGTCGCCTGACCGTAGCCAGCAGCCAGCTGGCCGAGGGTGACACCCGGGTACGTGTGGATTATCCCGGCCGTGACGAACTGCTGACGGTTGCCAATGCCTTCAACAATATGGGTGAGCGTTTCCAGCAAGCCCTGAATGAAGTTGACCGTGCTACCCAGCAACTGGCAGCCGCCAGTGAAGAGACTTCGGTGGTGACTGAAAACACCGGCGAAAGCATGCGCAAGCAGCAAAATGAAATCTCGCAAGTGGCTGCCGCCATGCACGAAATGCACGCAACCGCACACGAGGTGGCGCAAAGCGCAAGCCAGGCAGCTGAAGCCGCCCAACATGCCGACCAGGAAGCCAGTGTTGGCCACAGTGTGGCGCAGCAGACCATTCAGGCCATCGAGCGACTGGCCGAATCGGTTGAGAATGCAACCGGCGTGATCCAGAGTCTGGCTCGTGACAGTGAAGAAATCGGTGGCGTACTGGATGTGATCCGCAGCATTGCCGAACAGACCAACCTGCTGGCGCTGAACGCAGCCATCGAGGCAGCCCGTGCCGGTGATGCAGGCCGCGGCTTTGCGGTGGTG
>CAZMLX010000060.1:4534-12059 GCA_964567275.1 uncultured Thiopseudomonas sp.
GTCCCGTACCCAGCAGTCCACCGAGGAGATCAATGACATGATCGCCCGTCTGCAAAGTGGTGCCAGCCAGGCGGTAACTGCCATGGAAGATGGTCGGGTGCAGGCCCGCACCGGTGTCGAGCAGACACTCAAAACGACACACTGTCTGGAGTCGATCGTACAGGCGATCAGCGTTATTAATGACATGGGTGTGCAGATTGCCAGTGCTGCTGAAGAGCAGAGTGCGGTCAGTGAGGAAATCACCCGCTCGGTTACCGCCATCAATGACCTGACGGCAGAAACCACCGAGGGTGCTTTGCAGACCACTGAAGCCAGTCACGAGGTGGCGCGCCTTGCTACCGAACTGCAGGGACTGGTGGGACGCTTCCGTACCTGATGTAGAACTGTGGTATCAAAAACCCCCGGCTTGCCGGGGGTTTTTGTATGGCTGTCGTAGTGGCGTCTCCGTTAGTGCCGAATGGGTGGGTGGAGTGCGCCGGATCGTGTCAGGTCGGGCAGCGGGGAGCTGTTAGCGGAGCATGTCCTTGATGGAGGCTTCTTCCTGCATCAGCTCCAGCTGGCGGGCATCAATGCGGGCAGCCAGCGGGAAGTTGTTGCTGGCCCGGTGTTTGGCATGCCCCAGTTGTTCGATGGCCTGCTGGTAGTCGCCAACCCGGGCAAAGAACTCGGCCCGGGCCTGGTGCAGGCCGATGATGTTGTTGAGCAGGCCCCGGACTTCGGCCAGGTCGTACCAGAGGTCCGGATCATTGGGCCTGCGTGCCAGCAGGCTGACCAGCTGCTGTTCGGCCTGGCTGTAGTTCTGTTCGCGGGTCAGCAGGTCGGCGTGGGCGGCCTGGGCCGGGTAGCTGGACGGATAACGCTGCATGGCCTGTTCGATCAGCTGACGGGCACGGGACAGTTTGCCGTCGCTGATTTCGATATCGGCCAGGCCCAGCAGATAAAACAGGTGGCCGGGCTCTTGTTCCAGCAGCTGCTGCAAGGCTTCTCGTGCCGGCTGGTGCTGTTGGGCGCGCATCAGGGCCAGGCCCAGTCCGTAGCGGGCTGCCGGATTGTCAGGGTTTTGCTCCAGTTCGGCACGAAAGCGCTTGAGCGCCAGGCCGGAGGTATCTTCAAAGGTCAGCTGCACCCGGGTGCGCAACAACTGGTAGTTGAGGCTGTCGGTTTTACCCGGTTTGCTGCGGCCAAGGTTGTGCAGTTGTTCGGCCCGGTTGCGGCTGTCGGCAATCCGTGACTCGGTAACCGGGTGGGTCAACAAAAACTCTGGAGGTACCCGGTCATAACGGTACTGGCGCATCAGGCGCTCAAACATGGCCGGCATCGCCAGCGGGTCATAACCGGCACGTTGCAGGTTTTGCAGGCCGAGACGGTCCGCTTCCTGTTCGTTCTGGCGGGAAAAACGGCGTTGCTCCTGGACGGCAGCGGCCTGGCTGGAAGCAATGGCTGCCATACCGACATCACCGGCACCGGCTGCTGCTGCCAGCACACCGGCCAGCATGCCGGCCATCAGCGGCAGCTGCATGCGTTTTTGGGCTTCCAGGCCGCGGGCAAAATGGCGCTGTGACAGGTGTGCCAGTTCGTGGGCCATGACCGAGGCGTATTCGGCTTCGGTCTGGGCATGTAAAAACAGGCCGCCGTTGACGCCGATAATACCGCCCGGGGCGGCAAAGGCATTCAGTTGCGGGCTGGCCAGCACGATGAACTCGAGACGGCGTTCCTGCAGCTGGCTGGTTTCGGCCAGCCGGTAAACGCTCTGCTCGACAAAGTCTTTGATCAGGGGATCGTTCAGCTGGCGCACCTGGCCACGCAGAACGCTGAGCCAGGCACGACCCAGCCGGTGCTCCTGTTCCAGCGAGATGATGCTGGAGCTGCTGTCGCCCAGATCAGGCAGCTGGTAGGCGCTGGCGGCCGGCGCTGCCATCAGGATGGACAGGGCAAGCAGGGTAGGACGCAGTATCGTCATGGCAAGACTCGTGAAGGCGAACGCCGCTCAGGCTACAATGGCGGTCGTGATAGTGGAAGGGGGAGCCCATGAAATCCTTGGACCATAAAACAGGCAGGGAGTTTTGCCATGCACGCTGATGCCTGTGTTGACGCCTGTGGGCTGGCTTGCCCGATGCCCTTGCTGAAGGCCCGGCTGGCGCTGAACGATTTGCCTGCCGGAGCTGTGCTCAAGGTGTTGGCCACTGATGGTGGCGCACTGCGCGACATTCCAAAATTTGCGGTGCTGGCCGGTCATGAATTGCTGTCGGTTGAAGAGCGGGATGACTCGGTGCTGGTATTTTTGCTGCGCAAAGCCGGCTGAGCAGCCGGCCGGGCTGACTTGCTTCAGGGTTGGCCTGGCTTGCCGGTATGCAGGTTGCGGGCGGCGGCCAGCACTTCAGCTACGTGGCCATCAACCTTGACCTTGCGCCAGCAGCCGTGCAGGGCACCTTCGCTGTCGAACAGAAAGGTGCTGCGCTCAATACCCATGTGTTCTTTGCCGTACAGTTTTTTCAGTTTGATGACGTCAAACAGTTGGCACAGCGTCTCGTCCGGGTCGCTGATCAGCTCGAACGGAAAGCCGTGCTTGGCCTTGAAGTTTTCATGGGTACGCAGGCTGTCACGGGAGACGCCGAAGATGACCGTGTTGGCCCGGGCGAACTCTGGCCAGGCATCACGGAACTCCTGGCCTTCGGTGGTGCAGCCTGGCGTGTTGTCTTTGGGGTAGAAATAAATGACAACCTGTTGCCCCTTGAGGCCGGACAGGCTGACAGTGACGTCGCTGGTGGCGCTGGCCGTAAAATCCTGGATGCTGAGGTCTGGGTTCTGCATGATCATTCTCACATGGGCTGGGGACGCCAGGGTTCGATCAGGGCGTCAAGGTTAAGGTGGTCGGCAAACTCCAGGAAGTGATCCCTGAGCCAGCTGATCTGGGTGTCGACTGGCAGGCTGACGGTAATGGTGGCATTAAGCATCAGGGTGTGGGTCTGGGGCGCCATGATGCTGTCGTAAACAATGTTGTTGATGCCGATGCCGTGGCGTGCGAAAAACAGGCAGAGCTCGGCCAGGGTGTCGGGCTGGTGCAATGCACTGACATAAACGATATAGGGCAGGGCAGTGGTGGTCTGCTCCGGCTGCTGAATGCGGGCCCATGACAACTGGATATCATCCCGGCTGGCCAAGCTTTGCAGGCTGGCTTCCAGCCGGGCCAGGGCATCCCAGCTGCCGCTGGCCTGCAGCGTCATGGCGCTGAGCTCGCCATGCTGGGTCAGGCGGCTGCTGATAATGCTGCAGCGGCTTTCCTGGCAGCTGCGGCAGATCAACAGGGATAGCTCCAGCGGGCTGGGCCCCAGGGCGGTCAAGAGGATGTGCTGGTTGCGGGGGGACGGGCTGGCCATGCAGGTCTCGTTTAAGGTGGAAGTCGGGGCGGTGGGCCGGATGGTGTTGCTGCCGCTTTGCAGTGGCTGCAACACATCAGGCCACTAGGTTACCCAAAACGGGCGACAAGTTAAATGGAGCCGGGGAGGCGGCATCGAATCGCCTTTGGGTATTGGGGACGGGCAAGCTGTTTTGTGGCGTTCTGCCTGCCCGGCAACCCTGCTTGGGCGCATACTGCAGGGCGTTGGCGGCAGACCGCTCTCCGGCATCAAAAACTGTAACGGATAAAGGCGGGCTGGCGCTTGTGCAACCTTCACGGCAACAGTAACATTGCACTTTGTTTCGAATTTCTGGCAGGAGGAGCAGCATGATTGCGGGCAGTATGGTGGCGTTGGTAACGCCAATGGATACCGAGGGTAACCTGGACTGGCCGGCGCTGGACAAACTGGTCGAGTTCCACCTGCAGGAAGGTACTGACGCACTGGTTGCCGTGGGTACCACGGGCGAGTCTGCCACCCTGGATGTGGCCGAGCATGTTGAGGTTATCCGTCGGGTGGTGGATCAGGTCAATGGCCGTATTCCGGTGATTGCCGGCACCGGTGCCAACTGCACCCGTGAAGCCATCGAGCTGACCCGCAACGCCAAAGACGTGGGTGCGGATGCCTGTTTGCTGGTAACCCCTTACTACAACAAGCCAACCCAGGAAGGGCTTTATCAGCACTTCAAAAAAATTGCCGAAAGTGTGGCGATTCCCCAGATTTTATACAACGTGCCGGGCCGTACCGTGTGTGACATGCTGCCCGAAACTGTCGCTCGCTTGTCCCATGTGGACAATATCATCGGCATCAAGGAAGCAACCGGCAATATTGAGCGGGGCCGTCAGGTGCTGGCGTCAGTTCAGGAAGGTTTTCTGGTGTACTCCGGCGATGATGCCACTGCCTGGGAGCTGATGCTGGCCGGTGCCAGGGGCAATATTTCGGTCACCGCCAACGTGGCGCCCCGCCAGATGAAAGAGCTCTGTGATCTGGCCATGTCCGGCAAGGCAGCTGAAGCCCGGGCGCTGAACGACTACCTGATGCCGCTGCATGAAAAGCTGTTTATTGAAGCCAACCCGATTCCGGTGAAATGGGCGCTGCAGCAAATGGGAATGATTGACCAGGGCATTCGCCTGCCACTGACCTGGCTGAGTGAAGGCTGTCAGGATGCGGTTGCGACCGCCCTGCGCCAGACCGGCATTTTGAATTGAACGTGCGAGGAGCATGCATGAAGCGCATAGCAGGAGCCACCTTGCTGGCTGTCAGCCTGGTTTCCATTAACGGCTGTAGCTGGCTGGGCGGTAACAAGGGTTATTTCCGCGACCGCGGTAGCGAGTATCTGGACGCCGACAGTCTGCCGGACATGCAGTTGCCGGCCGGTATGGCCAGCAAGTCGCTGGACCCTTTGCTGCCAGTTCCTGCCTACATACAGGCGCAGCAGGAAAAACAGGATGTCCAGCGTCCACACCCGGTCAACAGCAGCCTGCTGGATGGCGACTTTTCAATCCAGCGCAGCGGTGGCCACAGCTGGATTGCGGCGCAACGCATTCCGGCCGAAGTCTGGAACCTGGCGCAGGCCTATTTTTATGAACTGGGCTTTGGAATGGATGACGAGCGCCCCCACCAGGGCGAGTTCAGTACCAGCTGGCTGGATGAGTCGGCGTTGCCGGAAACGGCCCGTACCGCATTGCGGCTGGGCAAAGGACAGCAGGTGCGTTACCGGGTGCGGATTGAGCCGGCAGCGCAACGCAACAGCAGCGACCTGTTTGTCGATTCGGCAATCCGCAAGGGTGACAAGGCCGGTGAATGGAGTACGGCGGGTGTAACCACTGCGGCATCCGGGCTGGCCCTGGCAGGCCTGGAGCGCTACTTCAGCGACATGGGCCAGCAAAAACAGAGCGTCTCCTTGCTGGGCAGCGAACGTTTCGATGCGCCACGACGGGTTACGCTGGTGGAAACTGAAGGTCTGCAGGTTTTGCGACTGGACAGCACCATGGACCGGGCCTGGTCCGGTGTCGGCCGCGCCCTGAATACCGCCGGTATTCATGTTGAAGATATTGACCGCAGTCTGGGTCTGTACTTTGTTGATCTGTCACGCAAGGCTGACCAGCGCGAGCCGGGTTTTTTCAAGCGCCTGTTCAGCTCGCAAAAAAGTCGTGACAAAAAAACGGCAGCAGCCCAGTACCGTGTGCGCCTGAGTCAAACCGGCCAGCAAGTGTTTGTAACGCTTGAACAGGCCGCTGGCGAACTGGCCGATCCGGCCACTACCCGCCGTGTTCTGGGCGCCATTCAGCCGCATCTCAACTGATCTGATTACAGCTGGACAGCAACAGGCGGGCCTTCGGGTTTCGCCTGTTTTTGTCTGGTATTGCTAGAGGACATCTCCATGACCGCTACGGTTTCGAGTCTCAAAAAAATTTATTCCGGCAAGGTGCGTGACCTGTACGAAATTGACGACAAACGCATGCTGATGGTGGCCAGTGACCGGCTGTCGGCCTTTGATGTCATTCTGGATCAGCCCATTCCCGACAAGGGCAAGGTGCTGACAGCGGTGTCCAACTTCTGGTTCGGGCAGCTCAAGGGCATGGTGCCGGACCATTTTACCGGCGACCGGCTGGAAGACCTGGTGCCGGCTGCCGAGCTGCCGCTGCTGGAAGGCCGTTCGGTGGTGGTCAAGCGGTTGCAACCGGTGCCGGTAGAAGCCATTGTGCGCGGCTATCTGGTGGGTTCCGGCTGGAAGGAATACCAGCAGAGTGGCACCGTGTGCGGCATCCAGCTGCCCGCCGGCCTGAAAGAAGCGTCCCGTTTGCCCGAGCCCATTTTTACCCCTTCAACCAAGGCCGAAGTGGGCGATCACGATGAAAATATTTCCTACGCCCGCTGTGAGGAAATTATTGGCAGCGAACTGGCCGCCAAAGTACGGGACGCTGCCATTCGTCTGTATCAGGCTGCGGCCGGGTATGCGCTGGACAAGGGCATCATCATCGCCGACACCAAGTTTGAATTTGGACTGGACGAAGACGGCACCCTGACCCTGATGGACGAGGTGCTGACGCCGGACTCCAGCCGGTTCTGGCCAGCCGACCAGTATGCAGAAGGCACCAATCCGCCCAGTTTTGACAAGCAGATCATCCGCAACTGGCTGGAAAACAGCGGCTGGAACAAAGAGCCGCCAGCGCCACAGGTGCCGCAAGAGGTGATCGAGCTGACGGCTGCCAAGTACCGCGAGGCACTGGAGCGGTTGACCAGCGCCTGAGCATGTCCGGGCATCTTGACGCAGCCCTGTTCCGGTCAGGGCTGCGACCAGACTGTAATCTTTGTTGATTTTCAAACCGGTGGGGAAATAGATCGATGACGGCAACATTCGTCCATTTACGGGTACACAGCGAGTTTTCCCTGGTGGACGGGCTGGTGCGCATCAAGCCGCTTATGAAGGCACTGGATGCCGCCGGTATGCCGGCGGTGGCCATTACCGACCAGAGCAACCTGTTCTCGCTGGTCAAATTCTACAAAGCCGCCCGCAGCGGCGGCATCAAGCCCATTTGCGGTGCTGATATCTGGCTGGCCAGCGAAGAACCCGACGGCCCGCTGTCACGGATGACCTTGCTGGCCATGAATGCCGCCGGTTACCGCAACCTGACCGAGCTGATTTCCCGGGGCTGGAGTGAAGGCCAGCAGCAGGGTCTGGCCATTTTGCAGCGCAGCTGGATTGTTGAAGCCGCCGAAGGGCTGATTGCCCTCTGCGGTGCCCGCGAGGGTGAAATCGGCAAGGCGTTGCTGGCTGCCGAGCCTGACCGGGCAGAACAGCTGTTGGAGTTTTGGCTGCACGCCTTTCCTGACCGTTTTTACCTTGAGCTGCAGCGCACCGAGCGGGTCAATGACGAAGAACATGTCCATGCCGCCATGGAGCTGGCCGCTCGCCGCCAGGTGCCGGTGGTGGCCACCAATGACGTGCGCTTTTTGCAGCGGGACGACTTTGCCGCCCATGAAACCCGGGTCTGTATTGGCGAGGGCAGGGTGCTCGATGACCCGCGCCGTCCCCGGTTGTACTCTGACCAGCAGTACCTGAAAACGCCGGAAGAAATGGCCGAGCTGTTTTCTGACATCCCTGAAGCGCTGGCCAATACCGTGGA
>CAZMLX010000061.1:0-12044 GCA_964567275.1 uncultured Thiopseudomonas sp.
TACATCGTTATCGTTAACGCTGAAAAAGTGCGTGTAACCGGCAACAAGTCCAGTGACAAGATGTACTATTCCCATACCGGTTTCCCGGGTGGCATCAAGGCAATCAGCTTCGAGAAGCTGATTGATCGTGCCCCTGAGCGTGTGATCGAGGGCGCTGTAAAGGGGATGCTGCCCAAGGGCCCTCTGGGTCGCGACATGTACCGCAAGCTGAAAGTTTATGCGGGTACCGAGCATCCTCACACTGCCCAGCAGCCACAAGAACTGAAGATTTAACGGGAATATCAGATCATGTCCGCAAATCAAAACTACGGCACTGGCCGTCGCAAGACTGCAACCGCTCGCGTATTCCTGCGCCCCGGTACTGGCAGCATCTCCATCAATAACCGCAGCCTGGACGAGTTTTTCGGCCGCGAGACTGCCCGCATGATGGTTCGTCAGCCGCTTGAGCTGACTGACAACCTGGAAAAATTTGACCTGTATATCACCGTCAGCGGTGGTGGTACCACCGGTCAGGCTGGCGCCATCCGTCACGGCATTACCCGTGCCCTGATGGAGTACGACGAAACCCTGCGTGGCGATCTGCGCAAGGCCGGCTTCGTTACCCGTGACGCCCGTGAAGTTGAGCGCAAGAAAGTGGGTCTGCGTAAAGCACGCAAACGTCCACAGTTCTCCAAGCGCTAATTGTGCTGATAAAAAACCGGGCTTCAGGCCCGGTTTTTTATTTCTTTGAAAAGCACTTGATCTGGCTCAACAGGCGGGCGTACGAGCCGTTGTTGCGGTCGCTGCCAAGGTCAATAATCTTGTCAATTGCATGGCTTTTCTTTACTATTCCAGCAATTGAAAAAACGGTTGGTTTTTTCTGACTATAAGGCTTGGAAACAGGCCGGACGAGCTGATGGGAGACAACTTAATGAGCAATGACGGCGTGAATGTCGGCCGGCGTCGCTTCCTGGTAGCTGCTACTTCGGTGGTGGGTGCTGCGGGAGCGGTTGGGGCTGCGATCCCGTTTCTGGGGTCCTGGCAGCCCAGTGCCAAGGCGAAGGCAGCGGGTGCACCCGTGCGTGTCAATATTGGCAAGGTAGAGCCGGGCCAGCAGGTGGTCGCTGAATGGCGGGGCCAGCCGGTGTTCGTGGTTCGCCGCACCGATGACATCATGAAGGGCCTGACAGATGTTGAAGGCAAGCTGGCCGATCCGGCCTCTGCCGAATCTATTCAACCTGGCTATGTCGACCCGAAAAACCGTGCCATTCGTTCTGACGTATTGATCGTACTGGGCGTTTGTACCCACCTGGGTTGTGCGCCTACCTTCCGTCCGGAAGTAGCACCGGCCGATCTGGGGCCTGAGTGGGTTGGCGGTTATTTCTGTGCGTGCCACGGTTCCCGCTACGACCTGGCCGGCCGTGTTTACAAGTCACAGCCAGCACCCACCAACCTGACCGTTCCACCACACTCCTACGAAACGGATGATGTAGTGATTATCGGTGTGGACGAGGAGACTGCCTGATGAGCATCATGAGCAAATTCATGGGCTGGGTGGATGCGCGTTTTCCCGCAACCAAAATGTGGGAAGATCACCTGTCCAAGTACTATGCCCCCAAGAACTTCAACTTTTACTACTTCTTTGGCTCGCTGGCACTGCTGGTACTGGTCAACCAGATCCTGACCGGTATCTGGCTGACCATGAGCTATGAGCCGTCAGCCGAAGGTGCGTTTGCCTCTGTCGAATACATCATGCGTGATGTCGAGTACGGCTGGATTCTGCGCTACCTGCACTCCACCGGCGCTTCGGCGTTCTTCGTGGTGGTCTATCTGCACATGTTCCGTGGTCTGCTGTACGGCTCCTACCAGAAGCCGCGCGAGCTGGTGTGGATCTTCGGCATGCTGATCTACCTGGCGCTGATGGCCGAAGCCTTCATGGGCTACCTGCTGCCATGGGGCCAGATGTCTTACTGGGGTGCCCAGGTGATCATCTCCCTGTTTGGTGCCATTCCGGTAATCGGTGGGGACCTGACCGAGTGGATCCGTGGTGACTACCTGATCTCCGGCATCACCCTGAACCGCTTCTTCGCCCTGCACGTGATTGCGGTGCCCATCGTGCTGCTGGCACTGGTTGTACTGCACATCCTGGCCCTGCACGAAGTGGGCTCCAACAACCCGGATGGCGTCGACATCAAGAAGCTGAAAGACGAGAACGGCGTGCCGCTGGATGGCATTCCTTTCCATCCGTACTACACCGTCAAGGACATTGTCGGCGTGGTGGTGTTCCTGTTCGTGTTCTGTTTTGTGGTGTTCTTCATGCCCGAGTTTGGCGGTTACTTCCTCGAGAAGCCGAACTTCGAGCCGGCCAACGGTCTGAAAACACCAGAGCACATTGCCCCCGTTTGGTATTTCACCCCGTTCTACGCCATTCTGCGTGCCGTTCCGGACAAACTGATGGGCGTGATTGCGATGGGTGCGTCCATTGCCCTGCTGTTTGTACTGCCATGGCTTGACCGTAGTCCGGTTCGTTCCATGCGCTACAAGGGTTGGCTGAGCAAGCTGTGGTTGTGGATCTTCTGCATTTCCTTCGTCATTCTGGGCGTGATGGGCGTACTGCCACCGACTCCGGAGTTCACTCTGCTGTCGCGCGTGTGCACCGTGCTTTACTTCGCGTACTTCATTCTGATGCCTTTCTACACCAGAATGGAAAAAACCAAACCGGTTCCTGAAAGGGTGACAGGCTAATGAAAAAGACAATTGCCGCATTGATAATGGCTGCGCTGCCCGCACTGGGCTTTGCGCAGGACTTTCCGCTGGACAAGGTTGATATCGATCTGACCGACAAGGCAGCGATGCAGGATGGTCTGAAAACCTTCGTCAACTACTGTCAGGGCTGTCACGGTGCCAAGTTCCAGCGTTATGAGCGTGTAGCCAATGACCTGGGTATCAGTGAAGAACTGATGATGCAGAATGTGGTGTTCACCGATGCCAAAATCGGTGACCACATGCGTGCTGCCATGACTGACGAACAGGCCAAGCAATGGTTTGGTGTGGTTCCGCCCGACCTGACCCTGGTGGCTCGTGTTCGTGGCAGTGACTGGCTCTACACCTACCTGCGCAACTTCTATGCCGACAGCTCCCGTCCGCTGGGTGCCAATAACAAGGTATTCCCGAACGTGGGCATGCCCAACGTGCTGGTTGGCCTGCAAGGCAACCAGGTGCTGGGCTGCAAACAGGTACAGATGATTGAAGATGGCAAGAAGGTGTTTGACCCGCTGACCGGTACCCCGATTACCCAGGAGGCTTGTGACCAACCGGTTATCGAAAAAGGAACCGGTTCCATGACTGAAGCCGAATTTGACGAAACCATCAAGAATCTGGTGACTTTCCTTGAATACTCGGCCAACCCGGTCAAGCTGGAAAGCCAGCGCATCGGTACCTACGTGCTGCTGTTCCTTGTTGTGTTCTTCGTCTTTGCCTACCTGCTCAAGCGCGAGTACTGGAAGGACGTCAAGTAAGGCCTGAAGGGCTTTACTTATCCAAAACGCACGCGCCTTCGGGCGCGTGCGTTTTTTAGCCTGAGCGGCGCAACTTTGCAACTGCTGCAAAGTTTGCCCGACCCATGACCCAGGAGGTTGCCATGGCTGCCCCCAACAAACTGGGATACTACTCTGATCCCCGTTGCCAATATTCACATCGCATGCGTCTGGTGCTGGCCGAGAAGGACGTGGTAGCTGATTGCTACGATGTGCCTGCTGGCCAAATGCCGGAATCGCTGGCCGAGGTCAATCCTTATATGACGATCCCGACCCTGGTGGACCGGGATTTGTCGCTGTATGACTCCATGATCATCATGGAGTATCTGGACGAGCGTTATCCGCATCCGCCACTGTTGCCGGTGTATCCGGTGGCTCGGGCCAATACCCGCATGCTGGCGTACCGGGTGCAGCGTGACTGGTGCCGGCTGGCCGATGAAATCCTGGATGCAAAGACCAGTGAAGCGGCTCGCAACCGGGCCCGCAAGGAGCTGCGTGAAAGCCTGACCGGCGTCGCCCCGGTATTCGCCAGCCTGCCTTATTTTATGAGCGAAGAGCTGACTTTGGTCGATTGCTGTTTGTTGCCGCTGCTGTGGCGGCTGCCGATGCTGGGCGTGGACTTGCCGGCTGCGGCCCGGCCGTTGCTGGACTATATGGTGCGCAATTTTGCCCGTCCCGCTTTTCAGGCAAGCCTGAGCGAAGCGGAACGGTCAATGCGGAGCTGAGCATGAAGGAGATGACATCCAACAAACCCTACCTGGTTCGTGCGCTGTTTGAGTGGATTCTGGACAATGACTGCACGCCCCACTTGCTGGTGGCGGCCGATTTGCCGGGGGTTATGGTGCCCGACGGGCTCGCTGAAGACGGGCAGATTGTACTGAATATTTCTCCGTCTGCGGTGCGTCACTTCAACATGAGCAATGACGAGGTGTCGTTTGAGGCGCGCTTTGCAGGGGTGCCGCATCGTATCGGGGTGCCCATGTATGCAGTGGTTGCCATCTATGCCCGTGAAAACGGTGAAGGCATGGGTTTTGAGGTGGAGGTACCGGAACAGCAGCCGGAACCTGTACCACCGCCCCGGCCGGAAGGGCGGCCCAGCCTGAAGGTGATCAAGTAAGACGGAGTATTTCCACGAAAAAGGCCAGCATATGCTGGCCTTTTTTGAAGTCGACGGCTCAGTTGATGTATTCAAACAGGCGTACAATTTTTTGTACGCCGCCGACTTGCTGTACCGACGTGGTGATATTGTCGGCCTGGACCCGGGTTACCACGCCGAGCAGGTAGACAACACCGCGCACAGTGATCACCTTGACCTTGGTGGAAGGGACGTCGGTTTCGATCAGCAGCCGTGATTTCACCTTGGAGGTCAGCATGCTGTCATTGCTGCGTACACTCATGGCTGTCGGGTACATGACATCAATTTCGTTGTGAACCAGCTTGACGCCCTTTACGTTGCGTGCCGCCTGGCCAGCCTGGGCCTTGAGCTCGGCATTGGGCACCTCGCCGGCCAGCAGAATGACGCCGTTGTAGCTGGTGGTGACGATATGCGAAGTTGGCCGCTGCAGGTCGGGGTGGGCGTTGCGCAGGGCAGAATTGACGTTGGGGTGAATGATCTGGTCATCCACCTTGTTGCCAATACTGCGGGCACCACAGGCACTCAACACCAGAGCTGCCGTCAGTACCAGTGAAATTTTCTTCAGCATTACTCGTCACTCCCGAAAAGTTGTCGGTCAATCAGGTCACAAAGACAGTGGATGGCCACCAGATGTACTTCCTGGATACGTGCAGTCACGCTGGAAGGTACACGGATTTCCACGTCATCAGGCTGTAGCAGCGGCGCCATGGCACCGCCGTCACGGCCGGTCAGGGCCACCACATGCATGTTGCGGTCGTGGGCGGCATGGATGGCCTGAACCACGTTGGCGGAATTACCACTGGTGGAAATGGCCAGCAGTATGTCACCGGGCTGGCCCAGGGCCCGTATCTGCTTGGAGAAGACCTCTTCATAGCTGTAATCATTGGCAATCGAGGTCAGGGTGGAGCTGTCGGTGGTTAGTGCCAGCGCCGGCAAGCTGGGGCGCTCGCGTTCGAAGCGGTTGAGCAGCTCCGAAGAAAAGTGTTGCGAGTCGCCGGCCGAGCCGCCGTTGCCGCAGGCGAGAATTTTGCCGTCGTTGAGCAGGGCGCTGACCATCAGCATGCTGGCCTGTTCGATGGCGGCCGGCAGCACCTGCATTGCTTGCTGTTTGGTCTCAATGCTGGCCTGGAACATCTGTTCGATACGATTTTGCATGGAATGCCTTTTCAGTGGATTGAACGGTTACAGGGTAAACGCTTGTTGCAGCCAGTTAAAGCCATAGCCGCTTTGGTCGCAGCCGTGCATGGCGACCACGTCAAAACGGCAGTTGCGTAACTGGTGTTGCGGCTGCTGCTGTAGCCAGGCAGTGGCAGCCGCAATGATTTTTTGTTGCTTGGCCGGGGTGATGCTTTCCAGAGCGCCTCCGTAGAGCCGGCTTTTACGGTAACGCACTTCGACAAATACCAGCTCGTCGTTGTCCAGCATGATCAGGTCCAGCTCGCCGAGCCGGCTGTGCCAGTTGCGCATCAGCAGGCCCAGCCCTTGTCGCACCAGATAGTTCAAGGCCAGCTCTTCGTAGTACTGGCCCTGATGCCGGGTGCTGTCGGACATTTAGCGCAAAGACTCCAGCTGCCCGTCGTGAAAACGTACCCAGTCGACATGGCGTTCGACCCGGTTTTGCGGGTTTAGTTGCAGGTTGCCGGTATAGCCGGGTGTCCGGGTATCGGGCAGGGCTTGCAGCAATTGTAGCTGGCTGGCCAGGCGCCAGGTGTCGGCTCCCATGGCGTAAAAACGGCCCATGGCACCGGTTGCGTCGGGCCAGCGGGTGCTGATTTCTTTTTGCAGACTGTCACCACTACCGGTAATCCAGGGGATTTCGGTAAAGCGGATGTCGTTGAGGTCATGCAGGGCTGCGGAGCCGGTCTGGCCGGGGTTAATGGCCGAGGTGGCATAGACTGGCAGGTCATCTGCGTATTGGAGGGTCAGAATGGGTTTGACCTGGCGGGCTTGCTGGGGTGGTGCTGCCAGAAAGACGAAATCAAGGTCGCGGCGCCGGGCCGGCTCGCTGTGAATGCGGGTTTGCAATACGCTTTCCAGCTGGGCGCTGCGGGCTTCGCTGTCTCGCAGTCGCATCAGGTTGGCAACCTGGTGGGCCAGGTCGGCTGGCTGGTCGAGCTGGATGCTGTCGACCAGACGGCCGCCCAGCTGTTGCCAGTGACTGGCGAAGGCGCTATGGACACGCTGGCCCCATTCGCCTTGCTGAACCAGAATGGCGACGCTGCGCAAACCGTCCTGCCAGGCATGTTCGGCCACCTGCCGGGCTTCGTCTTCGGCTGATAGACCGTACTGGAACAGGTTGCTGCTGGTGTGGCCGGCTTCGGCATAGTTCAATGCCAGGGTCGGAATGGGCAGGCTTGCCGACTGTGCCAGGCGATTGATCAGCGGTTTTTCCCAGGGGCCGACAATCAGGTCAACGCCCTGGTGTTGCATCTGCTGGTAAAGACTGGCCGGGTCGCTGGTTGTGTCGCTGTCGACAAAAATCAGCTCGGGCACGGCTTCGTTCTGCTCGCGGGCCTGGAAGTAGGCAGCGAGAAAGCCGTTGCGAATGGCCTCGACCACATTCTGGTTGCGGTCGTTACTGGGCAGCAGCAAGGCAATGCGCTGATAGGGGCGTGCATCAATGGACTGCAGGCGCTCCAGGCTGGCGGGCAGGGTCTGGGCTGCGGGATGGGCCGGATTGTTGTGCAGCCACTGTTGCAGGGCTTGCTGTTTTTGGGCGACGGAGCCGCTGCCACGGATCAGCCGGGACAGCTGTAGCCAGGCGTTCAGATCCTGTTCCTGTGCTGCCGCCTGCTGGCTGGCCGGCAGCTGGTTGATCAGCCGCCAGGTGTGTTCGATATTGGTACGTGCAGCAGCCGGCTCCAGCAGGCCGGCCAGATAAATGCGTTCACGTACGGCGCCAGGCAGCTGTCCGGTAGCTTCCAGCGCACGGGCACGTACCAGCTGGGAGCGGATCTGTTGATGTAATGGCAGCTGGCTGATGTGCTCAAATGCCGGGTGGTTCAGTGTCTGCAAGGCCATGGCGGGCTGCTGGCGGTGCAGGGCCAGTTCGGCAGCCAGAGTGGCAGCAAAAATATGCTGTGCAACGGTAGCCTCGGCCAGATCCAGGGATTCCAGCAGGGTGCGGGCTTTCAGCGTGTCTTTTTGCTGCCAGGCCAGATCGGCCGCTGACAGGTAAAGCGATAGTGCCTGTTCGCCTTTTTTCTTCTCGGCCAGCTGCAGGGTTTTGTCGAGATCATCCTGGCGGGCGCCAGGCAGGCTGCCGACCGGGTCGCCGGAGGTGGTGGCGCAAGCAGCCAGCAGCAGGCTGGCACCCAGCAGAAGGGGGGTGCGAAAGAGGTGTGACATGAAGTAACCCTAGTTGAAATAAATTTGCCTATTGTACCCAAGCTTGCCGGGATAAGGCAGTACCTGTGCAGGTGTCATGCCGCCTTGACGGGTTTGTTACAATACCGTTTTTTGCGCAGGGGGGTGGTCATGTCGGCAAAGCAGTTTGGGGTGCTCTATATAGTGGCCACACCTATTGGCAATCTTGATGATATCAGTGCCCGGGCGTTGCAGGTGCTGCAGCAGGTGTCGCTGATTGCGGCCGAAGATACCCGCCATTCGGCCCGGCTGCTGGAGCATTTTGCTATCCGCACACCCATGGTGGCCTGTCATGATCATAATGAGCGGGATGGCAGTGGTGCCCTGGTTGGCCGGCTACAGAACGGTGAGCATCTGGCGCTGATCAGCGATGCCGGTACGCCGCTGATTTCAGATCCGGGCTTTCACCTGGTAAGGCTGGCCCGGGAGGCTGGGGTAAAGGTGGTGCCGGTGCCGGGAGCCTGTGCGGCGATAGCAGCCTTGTCAGCGGCCGGTTTGCCGTCGGACCGTTTTGCTTTTGAAGGGTTTCTACCGGCCAAAAGTACGGCCCGCAGCAAGCGTTTGCAGGAGCTGTCCGGAGAAAACCGGACCCTGATTTTTTACGAGGCGCCACATCGTGTACTGGAATGCGTGATGGATATGGCGCAAGCCTTTGGCCCGTTGCGCAAGGCGGTCCTGGCCCGGGAACTGACCAAAACTTTTGAAACCATTCACGATGCGCCGCTCGGTGAGCTGGTCAGCTGGATTGCCGCTGACAGCAATCAGCAGCGGGGCGAATGTGTGTTGCTGGTGGAAGGCTTTGATGACAAGGCGGAACGGGATGTGGTGGATGCCGAGTCGCAGCGGGTACTGGCGCTGTTGGCTGGCGAATTGCCGCTTAAAAAAGCGGCAGCGCTGACCGCACAGATTACCGGGGCCCGCAAGAACCTGCTGTATCAGTGGGGACTGGAGCAGGGGCGTTAAGTTTTTGCGCTGCTGATGGCTACGGGCGGGCAAGACGCTACGCAAAGCTGACGCAGTCAGCGTCGTTAAAACGACACTGCCAGCTGATGCTTTGCTCCGGCTTTGCCCGTCCGCCGATGCTGCGTGTATTTGGAGAGGATGTGGCCAGGCTTGTGCCGGGCTGCTGTCGCTGTGTGCTGGTTGCAGCTATGGATGGAGCAAGGCCTTGGGCTGGCCTGATGGCTGGTATGTTCGAATAAATTCGAACCTATAAAGCTGCTTTCCGGGTGAGTGGCAAGGTGCCGAAGCTGACCTGTTCCAGACCGGTTTTTAGCAGCTGACGAATGTTGGCATGATCATTGTCGCCCGGAGAGGCCAGGACGTGACGGTAATGCTCGCCAAAGCAGAGCAGAGCCTGTTCTGCATTCAAGTTCTCCAGCAGGGCCAGGCCGATAATCTTGCAGGAACCCTGATTCTCACCGGCAGCATTGTGCAGCGGGCCGTTATTGAACGGCTGCGGCTGGTAGGCATAGTGCCGTTCAATGAAGGCGAGGGTGTCGGCAAAGGCATGCCGGCCGGAAGCGAGACCGGCCAGAAACTCCTGCAGGGTCTCAGTCATCGCGCTGCGCCGCCAGGGTAATCGAAACCGATTCGGAAAAGCGCAGGGCATGGGGTTTGTCCACTTCCACCTCTGCGTAAGCGACTTGCTCAAAGCTCATCACGCAGTCCAGCACTTGCCGGGTCAGGCGTTCAAGCAGGGCGAAGCGGTTGTTCTCCACCAGTTCAATTACCGCCTTGGTGATGCTGCGGTAATTGAGGGCATCGCCGATGTCGTTGCTGTCTACCGCTTTGCAGGCCGGATAGTGAATGGTGATATTGATCAGCACATCCTGCTTGTTGCGGATTTCTTCGTCATTGATGCCGATGTAGGTGCGTAGCCGCAGGTCCTTGATGCGGATGCGGGCCAAGCCGGGTTGCAGCTGTGCCATGCTTAGTTCCCCCGGATCAGTTGCAGGAATTCCTGGCGGGTGTTGACCGAGCTGCGGAAGCTGCCCAGCATGGCAGAAGAGGTCATCACCGAGTTTTGCTTTTCCACGCCACGCATCATCATGCACATGTGTTTGGCCTCGATGACCACACCCACGCCGGACGCACCGGTGACACTCATGACCGCATCGGCAATCTGGCGGGTGAGGTTTTCCTGGATTTGCAGGCGGCGGGCATACATGTCGACGATGCGTGCCACCTTGGACAGGCCGATCACCTTGCCGGTGGGAATGTAGGCGACATGGGCCTTGCCGATGAACGGCAACAGGTGATGCTCGCACAGCGAGTACAGTTCGATGTCGCGTACGATCACCATTTCTTCGCTGCTGGACTCGAACAGGGCGCCATTGACCACTTCGTCCAGGTTTTTGTCATAACCGTTGCACAGGTACTGCATGGCCTTGGCCGCCCGTTTCGGAGTGTCGAGCAGGCCTTCGCGACCGGGGTTTTCGCCAAGGCCTTCAAGGATGGCGTGATAATGTTTGGCCAGATTTTCACACATGTGGGGTTGCTCCTGCGATGAGTTCTTTTATTAGTTCTTTAGATGGCGCCCGCCATTGAGGGTCAGGGTGGTGCCGGTTACATAGGGTGTGTTCAGCAGATAGTGTACGGCCTGGAAGACCACTTCGGGGCCTGGAATGGTTTTTAACACCGATTTGTCCATGGCTTGCTGCGCATACTGATCGTCATCACCGGGTTGCAGCATGATCAGTGCCGGGCTGATGCCGTTGACTTTGATGCAGGGTGCAAACTGGCTGGCAAAGGACAGTGTCATGTTGTCCAGCGCCGCCTTGCTGGCGCTGTAGGCCACGCGGTGGCTGCTGCCGCGGCGGGTAACATCGTCGCTGATGTGGATGATGTCGGCGACCGGGCTTTGTCGCAGCAGGGGTTCGCAAGCGAGGTTGATCAGGTAGGGGGCCAGCATGTGTACATGAAACAGTGCGTTGAAAGCACTGCCATTGGCTGGCTCCGGGTCGGCCTGCCAGCAGGAGGCATTGTGGATGATGGCACGCAAGCCCCGGGTATGTTGCTGAAGCAGGGCAATGAAAGCCTGGATGCCGGCTTCGCTGCTGAAGTCGGCCGGCAGGCACAGAATGCCATCATCGGCCAGTTCGGCCAGTGCCGGGCGCTGGCTACGGTAGCTGATAATGACCGGATGGCCGCTTTGGCGCAGGCGCTGTGCACAATGCAGGCCGATGCGCTGGGCGCCGCCGGTAATCAATACGGGAAAGTCCTGTTGCACGCAGGCTCCTGATTTCCAGTGTCACAAAGCGGTGCAGGTTAACACTTTTTGCCGGGCTATACCCTACTTTTCAGCTCGGGTACTATGACGCCTTTATGGCGGGTCAGACAAGGAATCATGTATGCGGGTGGCAATTGTTTCGGGAACGGTGTTTGGCACCTCCGAAGAAGTGGCCTGGCGGGCCAGGGATCTGTTGGCGAATGTCGGGCTGGAACCGGTGTATCGGCAGCAGTGGCAGCTGGATGAGCTGCTGGCGCTGGAGCCCGCTGCCCTGCTGGTGGTGACTTCCACCACCGGCATGGGCGAGTTGCCTGAGCGTTTGCAACCACTGGTGGACGCACTTGAGGACAGCATGCCCGATTGGGCCGGTCGTCCGGCGGGACTGGTGGGGCTGGGCGACTCTGGCTATGGCGAACAGTTTTGCGAGGGTGCCACCCGGATTGAGGAGCTGTTTGAGCTGCTGGGCCTGGTGCCGGTGCAGCCAACCCTGCGGCTGGACGCCAGCGAAACGGTAACGCCGGAAGAAGATGCTCTGCCCTGGCTGGGGGAATTTGCGCAGGTGTTGCAAGGGTGGCACGCCTGAGATGAAACCGTCATTTCGTAGCGGAAAAAAGCGAGCACCGGCCCGACCGGCACCGGCACAACCGGTGCTGATTGCGTTGAACAAGCCTTACGATGTGCTGACCCAGTTTACCGATGGCCAGGGGCGGGCCACCCTCAGGGATTTTGTGGATTACCCGGGGGTTTATCCGGCCGGGCGGCTGGACCGTGACAGCGAGGGACTGGTGTTGCTGAC
>CAZMLX010000062.1:0-12028 GCA_964567275.1 uncultured Thiopseudomonas sp.
TATTATAGATTCGCAAATCTTGTTGTCAACACCCGGTGTGAAATATTTTTTCACGCCAGCCCGTCATTCCGGACCCGCCCCGAGCGAAGACGGCGAATACTACGCTCTTTTTCCTGCCTGTCAAGCCCTTGCTTTCAAACGCCGCAGCCGTAACCCCAGATTGACCGGCCCTGACGCTGCATAAATCACAAACAGCAGCAATAGCACCCGGGGCGGGTCACTAAACACCACGGCAAACGCCAGCACTGCAACCAGGATCGCAACAAAAGGCACGCGCCCTTTCAGGTCCAGATCCTTGAAGCTGTAATACTTGACGTTACTGACCATCAACAGGCCTATCACGGCGACCAGTGCCGCAAACATCAAGCCGACAATTACCGGCAAATCCTTGCCATAGACATCATGTTCACTCAGCGCCCAAACCATGCCAGCCACTACACCGGCCGCAGCCGGGCTGGCCAGGCCAACAAACCATTTTTTATCGACAACGCCAATCTGGGTATTGAAACGTGCTAGCCGCAAAGCGGCGCAAGCCGCATAGATAAAGGCCACGGTCAGCCCCACATTGCCCAGTTCCTTCAGCGCCCACTGATACGACAACAAGGCCGGCGCCACCCCAAAAGCGACCATGTCCGACATGGAATCGTATTCAGCCCCAAACGCACTCTGCGTATTGGTCATGCGCGCCACACGGCCATCGAGCCCATCCAGTACCATGGCAACGAAAATACTCGCACTGGCCGCATAGAAATTACCATTGATGGCGCACACTACCGCATAAAAGCCGGCAAACAGGTTGGCGGTGGTGAACAGGTTGGGCAGCAGGTAGACACCCCGGTGACGAACCTTTCGCCCCTCGGCATCATGGCCCTCTTCCTCGTGTTCGGCGATTGGCAACATACTTTCCAGGCTTCTTTCTGTATCGCTGTCATTTGGATGGTTTTCTTTGCTCATGCCTTGCATTCCAACAGTTCAGGATCCGGTAAAGTAGCGATTTTAGCGCATTTTGTGCCACAAAAGAAAAACGCGGCACCAAGGCCGCGTTTTTCATCCGATCGCAAATCAGTTCTTGCTCTTGTCCACGATCTTGTTGGCTGCGATCCATGGCATCATGGCACGCAGTTTTTCACCCACCTGCTCGATCGGGTGGGCTGCGTTGTTGCGACGCCATGCAGTCATGGAAGGATAGTTGGTAGCACCTTCGCTGATGAACATCTTGGCGTACTCGCCATTCTGGATGCGCTTCAGCGCATTGCGCATGGCAGCTTTGGACTGCTCGTTGATCACTTCCGGACCGGTTACGTACTCACCGTACTCTGCGTTATTGGAAATGGAGTAGTTCATGTTGGCGATACCGCCCTCGAACATCAGGTCAACAATCAGTTTCAGCTCGTGCAGACACTCGAAGTAAGCCATCTCAGGGGCATAACCCGCTTCAACCAGAACTTCGAAGCCGGCCTTGACCAGCTCAACGGTACCACCACAGAGAACAGCCTGCTCGCCGAACAGGTCGGTCTCAGTTTCATCTTTGAAAGTGGTTTCGATGATGCCGGTACGACCGCCGCCCACACCGCTGGCGTAGGACAGCGCTACGTTTTTGGCATTACCGCTGGCGTCCTGGTAGATGGCGATCAGGTCAGGGATGCCGCCACCACGCACGAACTCGGAGCGCACGGTGTGACCAGGCGCCTTGGGAGCAACCATGATTACGTCCAGGTCGGCACGGGGCACCACCTGGTTGTAGTGGATGGAGAAACCGTGAGCAAAGGCCAGGGTTGCGCCTTTCTTCAGGTTGGGCTCCAGTTCTTCGCGGTACAGTTGACCCTGGAACTCGTCCGGAGTCAGCACCATGACCACGTCGGCTTGCTGCACCGCTGTGGCAACATCGGCCACCTTCAGGCCATGGGCTTCAGCCTTGGCAACAGAGCTGGAACCGGCACGCAGACCAACGGTAACGTCCACACCTGAATCTTTCAGGTTGCAGGCGTGGGCATGGCCCTGGGAACCGTAACCGATGATGGCTACTTTCTTGCCCTGGATGATCGACAGGTCACAGTCTTTGTCGTAATAAACTTGCATGAAACACTCCTGATAAATGGAGGGCGCACCCTCCTGAAACAATTAAAGGCTAAGAACTTTTTCGCCACGGGCAACACCCGTCACGCCGCTACGTACAACTTCAAGGATCGAGCCGGTACCCAGGGCCTGGATAAAGCTGTCCAGCTTGTCGCTAGTGCCCGCCAGCTGAATGGTATACAGCGCCGGTGTCACATCAACAATCTGCCCGCGGAAAATATCAACGGTACGCTTGACTTCGGCACGCTGCGCACCCGCAGCCTTGACTTTAACCAGCATCAGCTCGCGCTCGATATGAGCGCTTTCTGACAAATCAACCAGCTTGACCACCTCAATCAGCTTGTTGAGGTTTTTGGTGATCTGCTCGATCACCTCTTCCTTGCCGATGGTGGTCAGGGTCAGCCGGGACAGGGTCGGGTCTTCAGTCGCAGCCACGGTCAGACTTTCAATGTTGTAGTTGCGCTGGGAAAACAGGCCAATGACACGGGACAGGGCACCGGGTTCGTTTTCCATCAGCAATGAAATAATGTGTCTCATGATCAGGTACGCTCCGTTTTGCTCAGCCACATGTCGCTCATTGCGCCATCGCGAATTTGCATGGGGTATACGTGCTCGCTGGTATCCACCTGGATATCCAGAAACACCAGCCGGTCCTTCATGGCAAAGGCCTCCGCCAGCTTGGGCTTGAGCTCTTTCGGATCAGTGATGCGAATGCCCACATGACCATAGGCCTCGGCCAGCTTGATGAAGTCCGGCAGTGATTCCATATAAGAATGCGAGTAGCGGCTGTTGTACTGCATGTCCTGCCACTGGCGGACCATACCCAGAGCACCGTTGTTCAGGTTGACAATTTTGACCGGCAGATCGTATTGCAGACAGGTGGACATCTCCTGGATGTTCATCTGGATGCTGCCCTCACCGGTTACACAGGCCACGTCCGCATCCGGAAAGCTGAGCTTGATGCCCATGGCTGCAGGAAAGCCAAAGCCCATGGTGCCCAGACCACCGGAGTTGATCCAGCGGTTGGGCTTGTCAAAACGGTAGTACTGGGCAGCAAACATCTGGTGCTGGCCAACATCGGACGCAATGTAAGCGTCACCATTGGTCACTTCCATCAGCGCTTCAATGACTGCCTGCGGTTTGATAATGCTTCCGTCACCCTCGTTATAAGGGAACAGGCGGCCACCACCACGCCACTCGTCAATCTGCTTCCACCAGCTGTTGACCACATTTTGGTCCTGCTCAGCCTTCATCGACTTGAGCTCGGCCAGCATGTCGTCCAGCACTGTATCAACCGGGCCAACAATGGGGATATCGGCCTTGATGGTTTTGGAGATGGTAGCCGGATCGATGTCGATGTGAATGATCTTGGCCGACGGGCAAAACTTGGCCACACCGTTGACCACCCGGTCATCAAAGCGGGCACCCACAGCGAACAGCACATCACAGTGATGCATGGCCATGTTGGCAGTGAAGCTGCCGTGCATGCCGGGCATGCCAACGAACTGGCGATCAGTACCCGGGTAGGCACCCAGGCCCATCAGGGTATTGGTCACCGGCAGGTTGAGCATTTTGGCCAGCTCGGTCAGCTGTGCCGATGCATGCCCCAGAACCACGCCACCACCGGAATACAGCAGCGGACGCTTGGCCGCCAGCAGCATTTCTACCGCTTTGCGGATTTGGCCGGAGTGACCACGGGTTGGCGGCGCATAGGAACGCAGCTTGGCCTTTTTAGGGTAACTGTATTCGTATTTTTCAGTCGGATTGGTCATGTCCTTGGGGATATCGACCACCACGGGACCGGGGCGACCTGATTCGGCCAGGTAAAACGCCTTCTTGATCACTTCCGGGATTTCGGACGGATGCTTGACCATGAAACTGTGCTTAACGATCGGACGGGACACGCCAATCATGTCGGTTTCCTGGAATGCATCAGTACCCACGGCAGCGCTTGGCACCTGCCCGGAAATGACAACCATTGGAATGGAATCCATATAGGCGGTGGCAATGCCGGTCACCGCATTGGTAGCACCCGGACCGGAGGTCACCAATACCACGCCAGCCTTGCCGGTGGCACGGGCGTAGCCGTCAGCCATGTGGGTAGCAGCCTGTTCGTGGCGAACCAGAATATGGGTAAGCTCGTTTTCTTTGAACAGCGCATCGTAAATATGCAGCAGGGCACCACCCGGGTACCCGTAAATATACTTGACACCTTCGTCACGCAGTGCGCGAACGACCATTTCAGCGCCGGATAACAATTCCACAGTAGACACCTCTAATTTGCCAGAATAGTGCTCGCTCAAAGCACTCAACATTTGGTTGCTGCATGCACAGCTCAGGCGACGGTGGTCGCCGGCCATTCGCCCCTGGGGGCCCGGCAGCTCAAGAAGTCTGCAGTCAATGTGCAAACTTCAACCCAGCACGAGGTAACGCGAACGGGTATAGCAGGCGGACGGATACGCACCTGGTCTGACTCGTTTGCCAGCAAACCTTTTGAGCGCTGCGGCAACGAAACGTGAATTGTTGGTTTTTGCAAGACTTAAGTCAAGTGATAGGGCAAAAAACGCCAGCTGTTAAGCAATGCCCGCCATTTTTTTGCCGTCTTGCCAGCCACTTCTCATTATTAACGGCACGATCTGCCAACAGATTGTTGTACCATGTGCTCCATTCAATTTTTCATTCCGAGGGAGTACAGACAATGCGAACATCATGGATCCTGTGCTTTTCCGCCCTGTTCGGCATCAGCGCCATGGCAAATGCGGCAACCATCTACAAGTGGACCGACAGCCAGGGACGCATCCACTTTGGCTCGCAACCGCCGGTCGGCTATTCAGCAGAAACCATTACGACCAAAAACATCCAGCTGCCGGCAGCTACCCGGGACAGTTCTGAAACCGCCGCCACCGAAGCTAAAACCCAGAAAGAGATTGACCGTCAGGTCCAGCGGCAAATCGCAACAGAAGAAGCCGAACTCAGGCAGTTTTGTGCCCGTACCCGCACCACACTGGCCCAGCTCAACAACAACCCCCGCCTGCTGGCAGAGGTTGATGGCAAGACCGTCCGCCTGTCGGAAGAAGAACGCCAGCGTCGCATCAACGAAGCCCGCGAGCAGATCCGGCAAAACTGCCAGGGGCTCTGATCCCGGCCGTACTCAACCGTCGGCAATCAGCCGGTCAAAGGCTTTCAGCAGCCGCAACAAGGCGGCTGCCTGCTCCGGCTGTGCGGCATAGGCCACCTCTCCCATCTCGGTAATGGCACATTGCTGCGGCAGTGACTGGCCACTGTCCAGCAACTGCCTCATGCCAGGGATGAACACCCATTGCAGCCACTGCTCGAAACGCAGGGTATCAACACAAAAAGGCTGACGACTCGCCAGCGCCGCTGTACCTGGCGACGCCTGCTCCCACCAGTCCAGCCGCCTCAGCTCCGCCTCGATGGACAACAAACAGTCGGCAGCACCCTGCCTGCGTTGTGGCATCACATGAACGCCCGCGCTTTTTGCCGGGCTTCAGCGGCGCCACTGGCATTGCCCTGCTTGTCACGTGCCTCGGCGATCAAATCCCACAATCCTGCCTGCAAGGCCGGCTTGCCCGCACTGTAACTCAGCCCCCGCTGGGCCAGCTGTTCGGCCTGTGCGGCATCACCCTGCATCAGGCGAATTTCGGCCAACCGGTACAACACCTGCGGCTCGCGCGGAGCAATCCGCTGGGCACGCTCCAGACTTGAGGCAGCGCCATTCAGGTCACCGGTACCCCGTTGTTGCTGTGCGGTACTCAGCAAAGCCAATACCGGTGCTTCCACCTGGGCAGCGGAAGACTGGCTTGCAATTGCCGGAGCACTGGTAGCGACTACTGGCGTAGAAACACTACCGGTTTCCAGCCGCGCCGCCTGAGGGTCTACCGTGATGCTACCGGTATCAATGGCCGGCAACCCGGCTTCCGGCGGCGTCATCACCTGAATCACTTCATTCTGTGTCCGGGTCGCAACAACAGGTGCAGACGGCTGTTGTACTGCGGCAACAGGTGCGCCCGTGGACAACCGGGTACCCGAATCCACCACTGGCACCCTGTTTTCTACCTGGGTCGCACAGCCATAGAGCATGACTGGCGCAAACGCCAGAACTGCAATTTTTTTCTTCACATCCTTTTCCTCAGCAACTTTTAAATCAGCCCGGAGGCGCCAACCGGTGGTCAACGCCCAAAACACCGCCATATTAATGCAAGCCGGCGCCAGTTTCAGCTTTCAGCGCATAACCATTTAGCGCCGCAACCAGCCCCTGAGCCAGCCCTTGCGCTGGCCTGCATCCTGTCCCCCCGGTCCGGACACCTCATCAACCGGGTTCTCAAGCGGCTGCGGCTGGCAAAAGCTGCCCAGTGGCGGTACATGTCCGGCAGCGTAGGGCATGCGGAAGGTACCTTCACAGGGTTCACTGACCGCCAGCCCTTCCTCCGGATCCACCCAGGCTTCAACCACACCCTCCGGTGCCTGCATGGACAATGATTCCGGCCTGACCCGGGACATCAGCTCTGCCCAGAGTTGCAAGGCTCCGGTCGACCCGGTCAGGGCCGTTTTACCGTTGTCATCCCGCCCCATCCACACCACTGCCAATGTGTCTTCGGCAAACCCGGCAAACCAGCTGTCACGCAAATCATTGGTGGTACCTGTTTTGCCGGCCACATGGGTACCGGCCGGCAGCCGGCCAAGGGCCGAACGCCCGGTCCCCTCGGTCATTGCCCGCCGCAAAGCCTCTCTCACCAGATAAACCGGCACACCCTCAAAGCGCTGCTCAACTTGTAGCGGATAGCGACCCAGCGGATCACCTTCGGTGGTCAATACACTGCGGATCACCCGCACCGGTGTATGAAAACCGCCACTGGCCATGGTCTGATACATCTGGGTTACCTGCATGGGTGTCAGGCTGCCAGCGCCCAGCAACATCGACGGATAGGCGGGCCAGTCATGGTCAGCTCCCAGCCGGCGCACCGTTTCCAGCACCTCGGGAACCCCCGTCTCAATACCCAGCCGGGCAGTGGACAGGTTGTACGAGCGGGCCAGCCCCTGATACAGGAATATGGTGCCGTGTTCTTGCCGGTCATAGTTTTGCGGAGTCCAGTCGTTGCCCTTCGAACTGCGCACACTAAAGCTCCGGTCCTGTAGCAGGGTGGTCAGGCTATAGCGTTCAGGTTGCTGCAGGGCTGTCAGGTAGATCGCCGGCTTGACCAGCGAGCCAATCGGCCGCTTGGCATCCAGTGCCCGGTTAAAGCCGGAAAAGCGGGGCTGTCGACTCCCCACCAGCGCCAGCACTTCACCGCTGCCCGGATGGGTCACCACCATCGCCGCTTCAATGTCAGCAATGCCCGAGCGACCCGACAGCTGCTTGAAGGTTTGTTCCATTGCCTGCTCGGCCTTGATCTGCACGACCGGATCAAAGCTGGTAAAAATGCGCAAACCTTCTTCGGTCAGGTCCTGGTCACGATAATCCTGCTGCAGCTGTCGCCGCACCAGGTCCATAAATGCCGGATAGGTCGTATTGGCCAGACTGCCCCGACCCGTAATGTCCAGCGGCTTGGCTTTGGCCACAGCCGCAGTTTGTGGATCCAGCCCGCCCTGCTCCACCAGCATGTCCAGCACCAGGTTGCGCCGCTCCAGGGTGCGCTCGGGATGTTTGCGGGGATGGTAATAGGAAGCCCCCTTGACCATACCCACCAGCAGCGCCACCTGGTGTACTTCCAGCTCGGCCAGCGGCCGGCCAAAATAATACTGGCTGGCCAGACCAAAGCCGTGAATGGCACGACTGCCGTCCTGCCCCAGAAATACCTCGTTCAGGTAAGCCTCAAGAATTTCTTCCTTGTCGTAGTGCAGCTCCAGCAAGATCGCCATCAGGGCTTCGTTCAGCTTGCGCTGCAAGCTGCGCTCATTGGTCAGGAAAAAGTTTTTGACCAGCTGCTGGGTCAGGGTACTGCCCCCCTGGCGCAGCTTGCCGGACGTGGCATTGACCCAGAACGCCCGCCCGATCGACCGCAAAGACACGCCGTGATGCTCAAAAAAATCCCGGTCTTCGACTGCCGTCAGTGCCTGAATCAGATAGCCGGGCGTTTCATCCAGACGGATCAGGATACGGTCTTCCTGGTGTGCAGGATAAATGCCGCCGACCAGCAACGGGTCAAGCCGCACTACCGCCAGTGCCGCACCCCGCACGTCCGCCAGGCGACTGATACGCCCACCGGTAAAACTGGCACGAATGACCCGGGCCGGCTCTTCGCCCTCGTAAAACCGGAAACCCCGGGTGTGCAGCCACAACTCATTGCCTTTGACTTGCATGCTGCCCGGCCGGTCGAGACTGGACTCCTCGCGGTAGCCCAGCGCTTTCAGCTCCAGCAGAAAGTCCTGTTGCTGCAGCTTCTGGCCAGCATAGAGCTCAAGCGGGCGGGCATAAACCCGGGCCGGCACAGTCCATCGCTTGCCATTGAAGCGCTCCTGCACCACCGCATCCAGATAAACCATGTAGGCGCCAAGCGCCAACAGCCCTACCAGCATCAGCTTGAATAACAGTTTCCACAGGCTGAACCCTTTTTGCGGTTTGCTTTTACTGCCACTCCGGCGCTTGCCGGTTGCCTTTTTTTGCGTCATTACAAAATCCGGTTAAACGTTCTATGTCTTTTCAGGGCTGCCTGCAGCAGCCATAATGCCTGGCCAAGATACCCGCCAAAGGACCCGCCGTGAGCCAGACCCTGATTGATGCGCTGCAAAGCCCGGCCTGCTACCCGCATGCAACCGACGCCATCAGCCTGATTGAAACCCATATTTCCACTGTCATCCTGACCGGGGCCTATGCCTACAAAATCAAGAAACCGGTCAATTTCGGGTTTCTTGATTTTACCTCACTGGCTGCACGCAAGCATTTTTGCGAGGAAGAAGTGCGGCTTAACCAGCGTCTGACCCGGGGGCTGTACCTGGACGTATTGCCCATCACCGGCAGCCTCGAAGCACCGGTAATGGGTGGCGAGGGAGAAGCCATTGAGTACGCCATTCGCATGCGCCAGTTTCCACAACAGCAGTTGCTCAATGAAATGCAGCAACGGGACGAACTGGACAGCAATCATATTGACGCCCTGACTACACAAATTGCCCGCTTTCACCAACAGGCCCCGGTCGTTGCTGCCGACCATCCACTGGCTCAACCGGCGGCCATTATGGCACCAGTGCGACAAAACTTTGAGCAAATTCGTCCCATGCTCAGCGAGACCGGCGATCTCAAACAGCTGGATGCGCTGGAAGCCTGGGCCGAAGACAGCTTCAACCGCCTGCAACCGCTACTGGAGCAGCGCTGCGCCAACGGCTTCATCCGCGAGTGCCACGGCGACATCCACCTGGGTAATGCGACCGTTCTGGACGGCGAAGTGGTACTGTTTGACTGCATCGAGTTCAACGAACCTTTTCGTCTGATCGATATCGCCTGTGACGCCATGTTTCTGGCCATGGACCTGGAAGACCGCAGCCTGCATGGCCTGTCCCGCCGCTTCAGCAACGGCTGGCTGGAGCAAACCGGCGATTACGGCTGCCTGCCACTGATCAACTTCTACAAGGCGTACCGGGCCATGGTGCGAGCCAAGGTCAGCCTGTTCCGGCTGGCCCAGGAAAGCGACCCCCAACTACAGGCGCAGGTACTGCAGCAATACCGCAGTTATGCTGCTCTGGCCGAAAGCTACTGCGCCATTCCTGCCCGCTTCATGGCGATCACCCATGGTGTATCGGCCAGCGGCAAAAGCACAGTTGCCATGCAACTGGTCGAGCAACTGGGCGCTCTGCGCCTACGCTCGGATGTAGAGCGCAAGCGCCTGCTGGGCGACACCATCCTGCCGGGCAACCCCTGGCGCAGCGCCATTTACAGCGACGACGCCACGGCCGCCACCTACCAGCAATTGCACGAACTGGCTACCAGCGCTCTGCGAGCCGGCTTTGCGGTTGTGGTGGATGCCACCTATTTGAAGCACGCACAACGCCAGCAGGCAGCCGGGGTAGCCGAAAATTGTGGAGTACCGCTGCTGATTCTGGATTGCCAGGCACCGGACGCCATCATTGCCGGCTGGCTGGCCATGCGCCAGGGTGACGGCAAGGACCCGTCTGATGCCACCACCGAAGTCATTGCTGCCCAGCAGTCCAGCCGCGAGCCCCTGAGCGCCGACGAACAACGGCTGGCCCAGCCGGTGCTCACCCATGACAAAGGCTCCATGAACAGCCTGACCGAGCGCATCCGTACCACCTTGAAGCTGCGCTAAACCAGCTGCTCCAGCAGATCCGGCAGTTGTTGCAATTGCCGGACTTCTGCGCTGGGCTCATCTCCCCCCATCCAGCTCAGCCCCTGCGGGTTGAACCACACCGCCTGCCAGCCGGCCTTCAATGCGCCGGCAATGTCATCCTGCGGATTATCGCCGACATGCACGGCCTGCCCGCCGCTCACCCCGGCCCGGCCCAGCGCCGCAGCAAATACTGCTGCATGCGGCTTGCCCACGCCAAGTACATCGGCATTAAGGGCAAAGTCAAAGCAGTCACCCAGCCCCACCCGCCGCACATCGGCATTGCCGTTGCTCAGTGCGCCCACCAGCCAGCCGTTGTTGCGGATACGCTCCAGCATGGGCCGGACTTCGGGATACACCTGTACCCGCTGCCGCTCGTTGAGAAAAAACTGGAAGGCTGCTTCGGCTGACTGCCGCGCCTGTTCACCCCGCTCTCCCGCTTGCAAGAAAGCTCGCAACAACACCTGGTAACGCACCGCACTGACGCTGTGGGCCAGCTGTGGCATGTCCTGCAACACCTGCTGCTTCCAGTGGCGGATATGCTCCAGAGTCACCAGCCCCAGCTGCGGCACCCGCTGCGCCAGCCACTGTTGCAACGCCTGTTCGGCATGGGCAATCACCGGCGCGGTGTGCCACAGGGTGTCGTCCAGATCAAAGGTCACCAACCGGTTACGCATCATCTGTTAGTCCGCCCAGTCAAACAACGCATCCAGCGCTTGCTCCAGCCGCTCCACTGCAATCACCTGCATGCCGGCCGGCGCCTGCTTGGGCGCATTGGCTTTGGGCACCACCGCCCGTTTAAAGCCATGCTTGGCAGCTTCTTTCAGCCGTTCCTGGCCGCTGGGCACCGGGCGGATTTCACCCGACAGACCGATTTCACCAAACACCAGCAAATCGTGTGGCAGGGCACGGTTGCGCAAGCTCGACATGATCGCCGCCATTAACGCCAAGTCCGACGCTGTTTCCAGTACCTTGACCCCGCCTACCACGTTCAGAAATACATCCTGGTCATGACTGGCAATGCCGCCATGACGGTGCAGCACCGCCAGCAGCATGGCCAGCCGGTTATGGTCCAGCCCCAGCGTCACCCGGCGCGGGTTGGCCAGGTGGCTGGTATCCACCAACGCCTGTACTTCCACCAGCAGCGGCCGCGAGCCTTCCCAGCTGGCCATCACCACGCTGCCCGGCACCGCTGACTGCGCCCGGTTGAGGAAAATGGCCGACGGATTGGATACCTCTTTCAAGCCCCGGTCGGTCATGCCGAACACGCCCAGTTCGTTGACTGCGCCAAAACGGTTCTTTACCGCCCGCAACATGCGCAGGCGGCCATCGGCATCGCCCTCGAAATACAGCACGGTATCCACCATGTGCTCCAGCACCCGCGGGCCGGCCAGCGAGCCTTCCTTGGTGACATGGCCCACCAGGAAAATGGAAGTACCGGTTTGCTTGGCAAAGCGCACCAGCAACGCTGTACTCTCGCGTACCTGCGCCACGCCACCGGGAGCCGATTGCAATTGCTCGGTATAGATGGTCTGGATGGAGTCGATCACCATCACCCTTGGCTTTTCGCGCTGCGCCACAGCAATAATGCTTTCGATACAGGTCTCAGTCATCACCTTGAGCTTGTCCAGCGGCAACTCCAGCCGCCGGCCACG
>CAZMLX010000063.1:0-8072 GCA_964567275.1 uncultured Thiopseudomonas sp.
GGCCGGAGCAAAGCATCAGCAACAGGGACGAAGCTTGCTTCGGCACTGGCAGCGTCAGCTTTGCGCAGTGCCTCTGCCAGCCTGCCACACCCATGGCAAAACCAAACCCGCAAGCCACAAAACCTGATCATGAAAAGCGACAGCAGGCCGGCACAGCCGGCCCACTCCCCCAAACGCCTAGGTGTATCCGCAGGTTATCAGAGGCCGGAGCAAAGCATCAGCAACAGGGACGAAGCTTGCTTCGGCACTGGCAGCGTCAGCTTTGCGCAGTGCCTCTGCCAGCCTGCCACGCCACGCCCAAGGCAAAATCAAATCAGAGCTAATCTGCGCACGACTTCTATACGGTTCTCGGCAGGCTCGATATCAACACCGTAGGCCAATACCTCAACACCAGCCGCCCTGGCTTCGGCCAGCGCAGCGGCATAGGCGGGGTCGATTTCAGCGGCGGCACGCACCCCGGCGATACCGGTCAGATTCACGCAATAGAGCAATACAGTACGCTGGCCGGCCCGGGCCAGGCGGGTCAGCTCACGCAGGTGTTTGGTGCCCCGTTCGGTGACTGCATCAGGAAAAGCAGCCGCGTCGGTGTCGGCAAAGCCCAGGGTTACGCTTTTTACTTCGACAAACACCCGCTCTTCACCAAATTCCAGGCAGAAGTCAGCACGGCTGTTTTCCTCGCCATAGCGCACTTCCCGGCGCAGCCGGTCAAAGCCGGCCAGCTCGCTGATCACTCCGTTCAGCAAGGCTTCTTCAACCAGCGCATTGGCTCTGCCAGTGTTGACACAGGCCAGCCGGCCATGGGGGGTTTGTACAATTTCCAGTGTGGCCTTGAGCTTGCGTTTGGGGTCGTCATTACGCACAAACCAGGCCGTTGCGCCTTCTTGCAAACAGTTGAGCATCGAGCCGGTATTGGGGCAATGCGCCGTCAGCACGCTGCCATCAGCACATTCAAGATCAGCAAAAAAACGCTTGTAACGTTTTAGCAAACGTCCCTGTTCCAGCAGGCCATCAAACTGCATGGCGGGCCTTCCACTCAGTCAGACCGGTGGCGATGCGCTCCACCGCCTGTTGCAGCCGGGGTACCGGCTGGGTGTAGGCAAAGCGCACATGCTCGGCAGCCCGGTGACGGCCAAAATCCACGCCCGGCGTGAAGGCCACATGCTGTTGCTCCAGAAAGAAACGGCAAAACTCGTAGGAGTCCCCGCCAAAGGCGGAAATATCGGCATACAGGTAAAACGCTCCCTGCGGCTCCACCTCAATACGAAAACCCAGCTCACGCAACGCCGGCAACAGATAGTCGCGGCGGGCAGCAAACTCGTGGCGGCGCTGTTCGAATATTTGCTGTGCCGCCGGTGTGAAGCAGGCCAGCGCCGCATGCTGCGCCAGCGTGGAGGCACTGATGAACAGGTTCTGCGCCAGCTTTTCCAGCTCGGCAATGGCGTTTTCAGGCGCCACCAGCCAGCCCAGCCGCCAGCCGGTCATGCCAAAGTATTTGGAGAAGCTGTTGAGCACAAAGGCGCTGTCATCCACTTCCAGCACGCTGGGCGCATCCAGCCCATAGGTCAGGCCATGATAAATTTCGTCCACCAGCAGGGTGCCACGCTGCTGCTGTACCGCCTGGCTCAGCTCGCCCAGCTGGGTGCGGTCCAGCACGGTACCGGTCGGGTTGGCCGGCGATGCCACCAGCGCTCCGACACAGTCGGTATCCCAGTGACGCTGCACCAGATCGGCAGTCAGTTGATAGTTGTGCTCGGGCCCAACCGGCACCAGCTGGGCGCCGCCCTCCACCACCCGTAAAAAGTGACGGTTACAGGGGTAACCGGGGTCAGCCAACAGCCAGTGTTTGCCGGGATCAACCAACAGCGCAGTCGCCAGCAACAGCGCACCCGAGCCACCCGGCGTCACCACCACCCGCTGCGGGTCAAGGACCACACCATAACGTTGCCGGTAAAAGCCGGCAATCGCTTCCCGCAACTGCGGCAAGCCCAGCGCCGGGGTATAGGCGGTGGCACCGGCATCAAGTGCGGCACGGGCTGCCTGCATCACCGGTTCGGCAGTGGCGAAATCCGGCTCGCCGATCTCAAGGTGAATGACATCATGCCCGGCTGCCTGCAGCTCGTTGGCCCGCTGCAACAACGCCATCACATGAAAAGGCTCGATCGCCCGGCTACGGGCACTGAAAGTAAAACTCATGAATCAAAGGCTCCGCACGTTTCAACAGCTGTATTTGAATCAGGGACTGGCACCGGCATACGATATTTCAGGGCATGCGGGCCCAAAGCTGGGCCGGGGTCCGGTAAAAAAACAGCACCATCAGGCTGCACAGCCCCAACAAAAACACGGCGACTCCGTCCATGCCGGCCAGTTTGCCCGCCAACCCCGCCAGAGCAGGCAAACAGGCAACCCAGAGGGCGGCATTGCGAACCCGAAAATAGTGCTGCCACAACGCAGGCAGGTCGGCGCCGGGCTGATCAAAGGCAATCACCGCATGTTTGAAACGGTGAAAAAAAGGCTTGCTGACAAACAACGTGGCCAGCCCGGCGGAAAACACCAGGAAGTTGCCACTGCTGCGCTCAAAACCGGCCCAGGGCCACAGGCCGGCCGGCACCCAGTACAAACCACCAGGCACCAGCACCTGAAACAGCCAGCGCAAGCTGGAGCGGCGACGATACAAAGCCGGCATGGTCAGTCGTCGTGCTCGTCCTGGTGCGCACGGCCCAGCCAGTGGCCAAGTTTGTCGGCTTTGGTCGCCAGATAGAAACGGTTATAGGGGTTTTCACCTACCTGTAGCGGTTTGCGCTCGCTGACCGCCACGCCAAACCCCTTGACCGCATTGACCTTGCGCGGGTTGTTGGTCATCAGGCACAGTGAATCAACGCCGAGGTGATCCAGCATCGGTTTACAGATCGAGTAGTCACGCAGATCGGCAGCAAAGCCCAGTTGCTCGTTGGCTTCCACCGTGTCGGCACCAGCGTCCTGCAGCTGGTAGGCACGAATCTTGTTGAGCAGGCCAATGCCACGGCCTTCCTGGCGCAGGTACAGCAGCACGCCCCGGCCCTCTTCGGCAATGGCACGCAGCGCAGCTTCCAGCTGGGCGCCGCAGTCACAGCGCTGGCTGAACAGGGCGTCACCGGTCAGGCACTCGGAATGCAGCCGCCCCAGCACCGGCTCGCCATCGGCGATATCGCCCAGCGTCAGCGCAACATGCTCCTTGCCGGTGTCCTCGTCAAGAAAACCGTGCATGGTAAAAACGGCAAAGGGGGTGGGCAGCCTGGATGCTGCAACAAAAACAACAGCCACCGGAAACTCCTGGCATTAAAAAGATCAAGCGCCGGATTGTACTGCTTTAGTGGTCTGCTGACCAACGAAAAGCCGGAGCAGGCTCAATCCGTTGTGTTTTTACGGCGGGCCCGCGGGTGGGCCTGGTCATACACCTGTGCCAGGTGCTGAAAATCAAGATGGGTATAAATCTGGGTTGTGCTGATATTGGCATGGCCCAGCAGCTCCTGCACCGCACGCAGGTCCTGTGAGGACTCCAGCAAATGGCTGGCAAAGGAATGGCGCAGCATGTGCGGGTGCACATGCTGGCCCAGCCCAAGCTGGCCAGCCCGCTTCAACCGTTGACGTACTACGCTGGGCTGGATACGGGCACCCCGTTCACCGACAAACAATGCCGGGGTATCTTTTGCCCACTGGCTGCGCACCGCCAGCCAGCCCTGCAGGGCGGCACAAGCCTTGCTGCCAACCGGCAGGTCCCGCTGTTTGTTGCCCTTGCCCAGCACCCGCACCTGACCGGCAGCCAGATCCAGATCCGGCAGGTCCAGCCCGGTCAGTTCCGACACCCGCAAGCCGGAAGAGTACAGCAGCTCCAGCATCGCCTTGTCACGCAGACCACCCAGGTCATCGACCGGCAGTTCGTCCAGCAACTGCCCGGCCCGGTCGACATCCAGCACCACCGGGAGCCGTCGTGCGTCTTTGGGCGGACGTATGCCCCGGGCCGGATTAACACTGGCCTGCCCTTGTTGCTGCAAATACTGATAAAAACTGCGCAACGCCGACAACCGGCGTGCCATGCTGGCCGGTGCCAGTTGTTGTCGGCGCATCGCTGCCAGCCAGCTGCGCACATCGGCCGGACGCAGCTGCTGCCAGCCGGCCAGGCCCTGCTGCTGAAAAAACTCCAGCGCCTGCTCCAGATCACGCCGATAGGCCTGCACACTGTGGTCTGACAGCTGCCTGACCTCGCACAGATGCGCAAGCCAGGCCGACATCGCCACCCGCATCAAAGGCTTGCCTGTTCCTGCGCCAGCAGCGGCGGTATCAGTCGGGCCAATACCTCGGCCACAAAATCAAGAAACAGGGTGCCAACCGTCGAACTGTATTGCTGCGGATCTTCGCTGCCGAGCGCCAACACCCCCAGCGGACCCTCGCCAAAGGCGGTTACCGCCACCGAACGCAACCGGCTGGCGGTCTGCTCACCAAACAAAAAGTTTTTCTCGCTGTCACGCAGTGCGCCACAGGTTGCCCGGTCACCCAGCAAGCCGGGGATGGCATGGCGCGCACCGGCCAGCGAGGTGACCGGCGTGGCCGTGCATGGCTGGTCGGAAAACAGCAGCAAGGACACCGCCGGCACGCCAAAGCGGCCCCGCAGCCCGTCATCCAGTACAGCATGCAGACTGGCCAGGCTGTCGGCCTCCAGCAGGTCCAGCGTCAACTGTCGGGTCAGCCCGAACAAACGATCGTTGTTGCGGGCAACCTCCAGCAACTGTTGCAGCCTTTGGTGCAAGTCCTGGCTACGCTCGCGCAAGACCGACAGCTGCCGCTCGACCAACGATACGGAATGGCCACGGGCATGGGGAATCCGTAGCTCTGCCAGCAATTCATCCTGCTGCAAAAAAAACTCGGGATGGCGACGCAGGTAGTCTGCTACCAGCTCATCATCCAGAATCCTGACGTCGCCCTGAATGTCACTCATGCCTGTACCTGTCCTTCGAATAGCCGGTTAACCGCCGCACAGATCTTCATGCTGCCCGGCCGGTCACCCAATTCCAGCAACAGACTGTCCTGCTGCCACCCCACCCGTACCGCCTTGCGCTGCAAGGTATGCCCCAGCCAGCCGGCCACCAGCAACACCGGATCACCGGCGTCTTCGCTGCGCTCCTGCTGCCAGTGCTGTACCTGGATCCGTTCATCACTGCCATGCAGCCAGAGCAGCTGCCAGCCACGCAGGCGCCGGCCCATGGAGCCCAGCAACCGGGGCAAGCGCTGCTGCGGTGGTGTTTCGCTCCAGATCAGCAACTGCTGGTCCTGTCCGGCCAGTTCCAGACCGGATGCCGACGGCAGCAATACCCGCTGCAGCATTTCCGGCAATTGCTGCAACTCCCTGCGCCGGCATTCGACATCCTCGATATCCACAGCCACCCAACCCTGCTCGCACAGGCTCGCCTGTACCAGCCCTTGCCGGCATTGCAGCGCCAACCTCGGCTGGTTACTGAGTTTCTGGTCATGAATCCAGAACAGCGCCGCACAGATATCCGCCACCCGGGCATCAAGCTCGCGGCCATTACGGTCCAGTACCCTGCATCTGAAGTCAGCATCACACTGACGGGGAATTTCGATCAGCACCAGCCGGCGAAAACCTACCCCCTGGGTTCTTGACGCCCAGCGCTCAACGGTGGCTGCATCCGGCGACGGCGCATGCTGGCCGAGCAATTCGACCAGCATCAGATCATCCCCCAGGCAGTACAGCTTGCCAAAACGCAACACCATGCTTACTCCGGCAGGATTTGCTCACTGGCAAACAGTTCTTCAATCGTTTCCCGACGGCGTATCAGATGGCACTGTTCGCCATCAACCATCACCTCGGCGGCACGGCCACGGGTGTTGTAGTTGGAGGCCATGACAAAACCGTAGGCACCGGCCGAACAGACTGCCAGCAGGTCACCCTCCTCCAGCACCAGCTGGCGATCCTTGCCGAGGAAGTCACCGGTTTCACACACCGGACCGACCACATCGTAATTGCGGCTTTCACCATCGCGGGGCACCACCGGCACTATGTCCATCCAGGCTTCGTAAAGCGCAGGGCGAATCAGGTCGTTCATGGCGGCATCCACCACTGCAAAGGACTTGCCTTCGTTGATTTTCAAGCACTCGACACGGGTCAGCAGCACGCCGGCATTGGCGGCAATGTAACGGCCCGGCTCGAACACCAGTTTCAGGCCACAGCCTGCAACCCGGGCCCGCACCTGTGCCATGTATTCGCTGGCACAGGGCGGTTGCTCGTCACGGTAACGCACACCCAGGCCACCGCCCAGATCCAGATGTTCAAGGTAAATGCCGCATTCGGCCAGCCGGTCAATCAGCAGCAACACCCGCTCCAGCGCATCCATGAACGGCGCCAGCGTGGTCAGCTGCGAACCGATATGGCAATCCACCCCGGTAATGCGGATGTTGGGCAGGCGGGCAGCACGCAGATACACCGCTTCGGCATCTTCGATGGCGATGCCGAACTTGTTTTCTTTCAGACCGGTGGAAATATAGGGGTGGGTGCCGGCATCCACGTCGGGGTTGACCCGCAGCGAGACCGGCGCCTGTACACCCAGTTCGGCGGCAACCTCTTGCAGCCGTTCCAGCTCGCTGGCCGACTCGACGTTAAAGCAGTACACACCGGCCTGCAGCGCACGACGCATCTCGTCACGGGTTTTGCCCACGCCGGAAAACACCACCTTGCCGGCATCGCCACCGGCCGCCAGCACACGCTCCAGCTCGCCGCCGGACACAATGTCGAAGCCGGCGCCCAGCCTGGCCAACACATTCAGGACCGCCAGATTGGAATTGGACTTGACCGCAAAGCAGACCAGGTGATCAACGCCCTGCAAGGCATCGGCATAGCTGCGGTACTGCTGCTCCAGATGGGCACGCGAATACACGTAGACGGGTGTACCATGGCTGGCGGCAATCTGCTGCAACGCCACGCCCTCGGCAAACAGCTGGCCGTGTTTCAGAGAAAACTCAGTCATACCGCACCTCAGAGCTCAAACCTGTCTTTGCTGCGCTCGCTGGCGGTTTTCTCGTCATCCGGATGGTACAGCGGACCTTTTTGTCCGCAGGCACTGGTCAAACCCAGCAAAATCATCAAACCAATCAGGGGCAGCAGGCGGCGCTTCATTTGGTACTTCCTTAACGCTTGGGGTAAATTGGCAAAGTATACCCATGACCGGCAGCCTTGCCCAAATCATTCTTCCCCGGCCACCGGCCCGATTTTCACTCTGCGGATATTTGCCATGAGCCCGAACAGCAGCAAGTTTCATGAACGGATCGACCTGACCCAGCAACAAATCGAAGATATTCTGGATGACAGCGAAGCCGATATCGATATTGAAAACAGCAATGGCATCCTGACCCTGGTATTTGAAGACGCCAGCCAGATCATCCTCAGCCGACAGGAAGCCCTGAGCCAGCTTTGGGCCGCCACCCGCCTGGGCGGTTTTCATTTTGACTATGATGACCAGCAGCAGTGCTGGGTATGCACCACTACCCGGCGCACGCTGGGCAACCTGCTGGCCGACTGGTGCCAGAGCCAGGGGCAAATCAGCCTGTCATTTCCCGGCCTCTGAGACGGCGTAAAGGCAGGGATGAAGGATCAGTCCAGCTGCTGCAAGGCCCGGTTCAACTCGCCTTCCAGCTCGGCTTTTTTCTTCAACAGGCGGGCAGTCTGGGCGCCGGAATCAGTCTGGCTCGCCGGCAAGTCCAGATCGGTCAGGTGACAGGGATAGCGCTCCCGCCCTTGCCGCCGGGCCAAAATGGCCGCGGCCACCCGGGCATAAAGCTGGTCCCCTTGCTCCAGCGCCGTATACTCTTGCCCGCCGCAGTACAGCACCAAAGCACCAGTGCTGCCAACAATGGCCTGCACCGGATAAAAACGCTCATCGGCTTGTTGTACCGGCTGACAGGCTTCAACGCTGCGTACCGGCTGGCCACCGTCCGGCAACAAACGGTAATAGCGGATGTCCAGCCCCGGGCGCAGCAGGCCGGTGGCATCCTGTTCGGCGTCCCGCCGCTGCTGCATCGCCTCC
>CAZMLX010000063.1:8082-11938 GCA_964567275.1 uncultured Thiopseudomonas sp.
GTGCCTGCTCGCTAAAAAAGGGTACCTGTTGGCGAAACAGCCGGTTTTGCTCATCCATGACATAGAGCTCTGCCTGGCTGCCACGCACCCGGTAAAACAGCTCGATATTGCCCGGCTGCGCCAGTGGCAAGATTTTCTGTAACGGCTGTCCCGCCAAAGCCCTGGCATCCAGCTGCCAGCACAGATCGGTCGCCATGGTTGCGCCCAGAAACTGCTCCAGCGCACGCTCTCCGGCCAGGTACAGACTGTCCTGGCTGTTTTCATCCAGAAAGAACACCTGATAGCCACTACCCAGCTGCAACAGGTAAGCATTACACCCGGTTGCACCGCTGCGGACCTGCAATACGTCCTGCACCACCAAAACAATGTACATGGATGGCCTGGGGCTCATCCGGGCGATGCTCGCTGGCCAGTCGCACCAGACAATCTGCCAGCGCCTGCTCACCGCCAAACGACTGCACCGACAGCTCATGCCAGCTGTTCAGGGTCAACCGGTCCAGGCTGATGACCAGATTTTCCCTGCGTCCGGAAAAATCCAGCGGGTTGGTATGCTCGGTAGCAATATGTACATCTTCACGGCTCAGCAGCGGCCAGGGGTCCAGCGCCAGGTTAACCACCAGCAGGCTGCGTACCGGCTTTGCCACCTGCAGCAGGCGCTCCTCCGACACATCGCCCTCATCCAGCGGAAAGCTGTGCGCCAGTGTTTGCAGCAACTGCCGCAAGGTCCGTTCGTCCAGATCACTGCCGGCGGTCAGCACGCTCAGGGTGGTAGTGCGGTCCACAATGCCATTGCGCCAGGCCCAGCCCAGCAGCTCCAGCAGGCCAAACATGCGTTGCAGCGGCGTGTTGTATTCACATTCGCTATGTGACAGGTTGCCGGCATAAAGCGCCCAGCGGGCTTCCATGCCTTCGCCACCCGGCTGCTCCACCAGAGTTAGCGCCGGTTCGGACAGGTCGGAGGAAATTTGCGGATTGATATGCTCGATCTTGTCGGCCTTGCGCTCAAAAGCGGCATATAACCGGCGTCCCAGCACCGCCAGGTCCCGGGCATTGACATCAACACTCCCCCCCTGGCTCTGCGCCCAGCGACTGAGAAAGCGGTAACTGCCAGTCAGCTCGCTGACCAGCAGCCTGCGCTCATCCCGAACCTCCCCTACCTTCCATTGCTGCCGGCGGTCCAGATTGCGCAGCTGGCGTTCATCCCAGCCCCATTGGCTGACTTCCTGCCACAACAGTTCCCGCTGCCAATCTTTCGATCTCGGTTTGCCCGGCTGGCTCAAACGCATGCCGGTCTTCAAATAAAAACAGCGGCGCACCAGCTCCAGCCGCTCAAGTTCGTTGCGCTGCAGCAAATAGGCTGCCAACCGCCGGTACAAAAGCATATAGGCATCCAGCGCATCAGGGTCTGCATCACCCTGATAAATGGTGCGCTTGAATTGCAGACTGATGCAGTCAACCTGCGGGTATTGCGCCGCATACACCTCGATCAGCAGCAGTTTGAGCAGGGATTTATAGGGCTCGGCAATGCCTTTGTAAATTTGCCACATGCCGGCGCCAACAAACTCGCTGCCGGGAATCTGTGCCAGGTGCCCCAGATCCAACACTTCATCCGGCCGAACAAAGCGGCGCCCCAGCAAGGTGGCGCAATAGCTGTCGTAACGGTGTTCTTCATAGTCAGGCACGTACCACCACAGCGGGGTACGCCCGGCCAGCCACAGGCTGGTACGGTAAAATTCGTCCAGCAGCAGGTAATGCTGGGTGGTACCACAATCATCGGAGGTCAACTGACGCTCTCGTCCGCCGTCAGCAAACTGGGCCGGATCAACCAGAAAAATCTGGATCTGCGCCCCCAGCTCCAGCGCCCACAGCCGCAACGCCTCACATTTGCGTTCCAGTTCGCGCAAGGCGCCGGCCGTCAGATCCGGCGCATGGCACAACCAGAAATCCATATCACTCTGAACGCTATGCCCCATCGAGCCGACACTGCCCATCAAAAACAGGCTGTACAGGCTGCCTTCGGGCAAGTGTCCCAGCGGGCGCTGGTAATGAAATGAACGGGCCCAGCCGCGGGCTTCCTGGACGCGTTCAGGCTCAGGCACATAGCCACTCAGGCCACAGGGCGTGGCACCCGACACGTAGCCCGGCAAGAGCGGATGATTGACGTGCAGCAGCAAAGGCAACAAGCGCAACACCTGCTGCTGCCGGTTCGATAACGCCTGTTGCGCCCGCTCCAGCCGCACCTGGTTGAGTTTCAGGAAACGGGCCCTGATACGGGACAGATCCTTGCGATCAATCCCTTCTTCAATCACCGGGCGTATCTGCACCATGACCGGCTCCGCTATCTAGCCTGCAGTCAGCAAACTTTCCAGCGCAGCAACATGACGGACGGCTTCCAGCCCGGTCAGCGTCAGGTAGCCACCGTCCTGCTGATCAATCAGCCCTTTGGCAAACAGTCTCTGTGCAGCGGCAATGCGCTCAGGTGCGGCATTGCTGTGAATTTTAAGACCTTCCTGCAGGCTGTCCTGCGGAAACAGGCTCAGCAGTTGCAGCTCTTCCAGCAGTTGTTGAGTCCAGCTCATGGTATTTTCCTTCTTGGTCAAGGCAATAATGGGTTCAGTCAGCGTGTGGCATATCGGGCAGATCCGGCAAGGCACGCAACATGCGCTCATAGTGGTCCGCATCAAAAGCCCGGTTTTCAACAAAGGTATGCTGGATTTCAACCGCCAGCACATACGCCATCATGTCAATGGCTTCTTCCCGCTCCACGCCAACCAGAGTCAGCTTGTTGAGCACCGCCTGCACGCAGGCCGGCTCATTGGCAACCAGCTGGTTTTCAATGGCATCCACCAGCTGTTGCTGCACCAGCAAATCTTCTTCATTGGGCAGCGCATCGTTTGCAGCATCACTCATGGCGTGTTCTCCCCCCACACTGCCGTCATCCAGCTGGCACAGGGTACATTCATCGGCATCGCCCCTGTTGGTTTCCACATAACGCACCTTGCGCACCGGCGACTGCCGGTCGGCGCTGACCTGGTAACGATTATCTCTGGGCTGATCGGTCATGGAATAATTTTCACTGTTTTCTGGTTTTGACAGGCTATTTTCACATTTAATTTTTTGCGCAAGAATCAGCACTTCCCCCACCCCACCTGCGGGCCTGCAGGCAACCCGGAGTCTGGCAAGCAGCGGAGGGTGGGGGCAGCAGGGCCTTAGCCGCCATGGATGGCGGCTTGGAGCTTACAGGGACGTACTTGCAGCGTCCCTGCTGCACTCACCCTCCGCTGCCATACATCACACCTCAAACAAAACGGCCCGCAAAACAAAAATCACCGCCCCGCCAACAACGCCTGCCCCCGCTTGACCGCAGCCCGCACCTGCCCAGGTGCAGTACCGCCAATATGGTTACGGGCATTGACCGAACCTTCCAGCGTCAGCACTTCAAACACGTCATCGTGGATTTTGTCGCTGAACTGGCGCAGTTCGTCCAGACTCATTTCGGCCAGATCCTTGTTCTGCTCGACGCCGTAGCGCACCGCCAGACCGACAATCTCGTGACAGTCACGGAACGGCAAACCCTGGCGCACCAGATAGTCGGCCAGGTCAGTAGCGGTGGAGAAACCGCGGCGGGCGGCTTCACGCATAAACTCGCGCTTGGGCTCGATGGCCGGCACCATGTCGGCAAAGGCGCGCAGGCTGTCACGCAGGGTATCGGCGGCATCAAACAGCGGCTCTTTGTCTTCCTGGTTGTCCTTGTTGTAGGCCAGTGGCTGGCCTTTCATCAGGGTTAGCAGGCCGGTCAAAGCACCAAATACACGGCCAGACTTGCCACGAATCAGCTCCGGCACGTCGGGGTTTT